>DAONII010000240.1:0-2836 GCA_035405085.1 bacterium
CCGCCGCAGGGCCTCTTTGGCGGTGGCGGCCGCCCTGGTGGCGGCCTCGATCATCCTCGCTCCGACGCCTTCCTTTGCGCAGGAAGCCGACGAAGGGGTCGTGGAGAGGGACGCCCCGGCCTTCGGCGGCCACCGCGAAAGCGGTCAGCTGGGCTTCTTCGAGATCGGTTTCGGTTTCTGGATGCCGGCGAGCGACGTCCTCGACGAATTCTTCACCAAGTGCTGCAACATCATCCCGAAGATACAGGGCGGTGTGCTGTTCAACAAGCGCTACGGGATAGAGGTCGGCGTCGGTTTTCTTTATAAGACAGCGGCGGCGGTGGGCCAGCAGTCCGGACAGGTTTCGCAGGACCGGTTCAATTTTCTGCTCATACCCATCGAGACGAACTTCGCCTGGAGGGCGGACTACTTCAGCTGGAGGTACCTGGTTCCGTACATGAAGGCCGGCGTCGATTACGTCTTCTTCAGGGAGGGCGACAGGGGAAAGACCATAATGGGGATGAAGTACGGTCTGCACGGTGAGGGGGGTGTTCAGATAAACGTCGCCGAGATAGGCGGGGTTCGCGAAATGCTCGACTCCGACTACGGCATAAACGATTTTTTCATAACGCTGGGCGCCAGATATCAGTGGATAAACAACTTCGGGAAGGGCGGGCTTGATCTCTCCGGGCCGGTCTATTCCATGAGCCTCCTCTTCGAGTTCTAGGCTTCGATGCGCAAGATCAAACTCAGGATAATGTACGACGGAACGCGCTACGTCGGCTGGCAGGAGCAGCCGAACGGCGTTTCCGTACAGGCGACCATCCGCGACGCCCTGAAGAGGATGGTTGGAGAAGAGGTGGCGCTGGTCGGTGCCTCCAGAACCGATGCCGGCGTCCATGCCGTCGCTCAGGTTGCGCACTTCGAGACCGAAAGCCGGGTGCCTGCAGGGGGGTTCGTGGCGGGTGTGAACTCGATACTGCCGGACGATATTGCGGTCACAGATGCTGAGGAGGTGCCAGAGGGGTTTCACGCCCGCAGGAGTTCGAAGGGCAAGCGCTATGTCTACAGGATCCTCGTGTCGCGCAGCCGAAACCCATTTCTCGAAGGGCGCGCGTGGACCTTGAGAAACGCGTTGAACATAGGTTCGATGAGAGCGGCCTCTGCCTGCCTCCTGGGAGAGCACGATTTTTCAAGCTTTCGCGCCTCAGGCTGCGGGAGCCGGGACTCGGTGAGGACGATCACGCGCATCGAGGTTTCGTCGCGGCCTCTGCCGCACGAGATGCTCTCTGGGGAGGGCGAGATCGTCGAGCTCCTCTTCGAGGGGAATGGATTCTTAAGACACATGATACGCAATATCGTCGGCACCCTGGTGGATGCGGGGCACGGGAGGCTTTCGTCCGATGACATCCAAAGGATACTCCTGGCCAAAAAAAGGATCGAGGCCGGACGCTGTGCGCCGGCCTCGGGTCTCTTTCTCGCCGATGTTTTCTATTGATTCTCCTTACTCGCCTTCCTCCTCCTCGCCTTCATCGTCACCTTCGACATCACCGTCGCCCTCGACCTCTTCCGATTCGCCGGCTTCCTCGGCACCCCCTGCGGAGTCGTTGCCGGTGGTAGAAGGTGTCTGCGTCGAGCGGACCGCGTAGGACATCTCCACGACCTCGTCGTTGTCGTCGTCTATGCGCGAGCCCGACTGGGCGAAGACCAGGTCGTCGCCGTCGCCGGCGGAGACCGCGTAATCGTCTATGTTGACCTCGGTGTTGCTTATCGGCACGAGGTCGATGGCGCCTACGAAGATGTCGTTCCAGCCGAGCTTCCCGCCGTTTTCCTCAAGGAGCGCCGCGTCTATCTTTATCACGATCGTCTCCGTCTTGCCGCCGGGGTTCTGCTTAACGAGGATCACGTAGAGGTTGTTGCCGTCGGTCGTGATGTAACCCTTGTCGTAGCCGTCAGGCGCCGAGAGGCCAAGCGTTTCGCCCTGGGCGGTCTCCCCGTCCGAGGCGATGACTATCTGGCCGTTTTCGACCTCGGCCCTGTAGCCGTTCGAGGTCTTCATGTCGTCGCTCTCGGAGTAGTCGGAGAAGATCCCGTCCTCGACGTAGCGGTTTAGCCTGTTGGCGCTGTTGCCCTGGCTGGTGGTCAGCTTGTCGAGATCGACACCGTCGGAGAGCAGCGCGCTGCGGGCGCCGAGGAGGATGTCGTTTCCGCCCGCCTCGTCGGTTATGTTTATAACCTGGTTCGACACGCTCACCTTGCTGAAGTCGATGATGTCGTCTCCCTCGCCGCCGTGGAAGTTGAGGCGAACCACGCTCGACGGGTCGCCGCCGCCGGCGGTGATGTTGAAGAAGTCCTCTATCCTCACCTTGACGGTCGTCGGGTTTCCGTCTTCGTCGGTGCCTACGAAGGTGATCACGAGAGTTCCGTCTGCCTCCTGTTCGGCGAAGGCCATCGTGTATCCGTCGGGCATCGACATGTCGATCACGCCGCCGGTCGTGCCCTCGTTCTGAAGCAGTATCGTGCCGTCGTCCTCCACCGTGGCCTCCCAGCCCTCCATCTCGGTGAAGTCGAAGACGTCATCGGGTTCGAGGCTTGAGTTGCTCTGATCCTTGAGCGGCCTTCCCTCGGTCTCGTGTATCGCCTCGCCGTTGTCGGAGGCGTAGGTCGTGTCGAGGCCGGCGCCGCCGTATATCCCGTCCTGGCCCGCGCCGCCGCGTATCGTGTCGTTGCCCTCCACGCTTGAATCGTAGGAGCCGGGCTGATAGGCGTTTGGACCGGATATGTCGTATCCCAAATCGCCGAATATCGTGTCGTCGCCGGCGCCGCCGTCTATGAAGTCGTCGCCGGCGTTGCCCAC
>DAONII010000241.1:0-2818 GCA_035405085.1 bacterium
GGCCCGGCGGGATGGGGCTGAATTTGAAGGAGGAGCTCTCTGCAAGGGGGGACGGGGCAAAACCAAATCCTTTTCTTTCGCCGTACACGGTGGTCAAGCGGACCGATGCCGGCGACCTGATGTGGATGCCGTACGCCGCCTATCCTCCCTTCGCCGGGCTTGTGCATTCTCTATCGCGCAGGCTCGACGACGCTTCGATCGTCACGGGGGCCGACGCCGGGCTTGCAAGGCTTTTGTCGCTCTACGCGAAGGCGCTTTCCGGGACGGATGCCTATCCGTTCGACGAGGCCTTTGGTGCGTTCGCCTCCTACAAGGGGAGGCTTAAAGTCCTCGTCGGACCTTACGGAACGGGGCGCGATCCCTGGGGAGCAAAGGGTTTTTACGGCCTCGTGGTAGGAATTCAGAACGAAACGGCCGAAGCGGTCGTGGCGAAGGCGACGGCGATCTTCCCCGCCTTGGAGGCCGCGATTGCGAGGATGGCCGGAGAGGCTCATACTCCGAGGCAGGCCGGCTCAGAGCCGTCGCTCTCCGCGGTGGATGTGATCATCGCGAGCGGTTTTTCTGGAGGCGACGAGCCGCTTTTTCTGGAATTCTCCCTGGATGGGCTCCCGCATGGTGAGGGCGAAGCGCGAAAGCGCCTGATCGCGGTAAACCACCACGACGCGAAGCTGCCCCTTCTCAAGGCGGTAGCAAACGCCTCGCTCGCTCCTGCTCTGGCGGTGCGGGTCGACGCAGACGGCCTGCGGTTGTTCACGATACTTTCGACGTTGGCGGACGATGTTGGCCTGAAGGCGGGCGCCGCGGCGCCGGCGGATCTTGCAGTGCTCTCGAGGGTGAAGGCCGATGCGGGCGGAGCGCTTGCGGCGAGGCTCCTGGCCGAGGGCGGCGCAATTGGCCAGGGGGAGCTTTTTCGATTCTATGCTGCGTACATCGCCACCCTCGTCGACAGGATGCGGGGGCTGAACGAATCCGATGCGAAGGCGGCCGCGTTCGAGCTCTCTTATCTGGCGTGGCATGGGGCTCTCAGGGAGCAGGGGGCCCGCCTGGCGGTGAACCCTGACAGATTGGCGCCGGCGGTTGAGGCGATGCTCGGCGAGACGGTGCGAGCGTTTGCATCCGGCGGCGGCGACGGCGCGGCGGCATTGCTCGCTTCGTACACATCAAAAATCCCGGACAGCGTTTCCATCTCGCTCGAAAGCCTCTCGGCGGCGGGCACGCCGCGCGATGCGGTGGTGAACTACAGGGTTGCCGGAACGGAGCGCTGAACATCCCGACCGGGGCGGGTCGCCGGCGTGAATCGTTAGGCGGTGCTGAATCGACGTGCGGGACGGACGGGGATCCGACAACAGGAGGAGGCAATATGAAGAGCGTTAGCGCAAGGTGTGTGAAAACTGTTGTTGCAAGGCTGGAACGCGGAGAGGACCTCTATGCTTCGTTTGTGAAGCTGGTGCAGGAAAACGACGTCCGCTCGGGTTGCCTTCAGGCGATCGGCGCGGTGAGTCGAGGGAAGGTCGGCGTCTTCGAGAACGGCAAGTACGAGTGGCTGGTACATGAGGGGGCGCTTGAGATATCGTCGCTTCTGGGGAACGTGGCGGTGAAGGAGGGGAAGCCATTCGTTCACGTGCATGCGGTATTTGGCGACGAGAAGGGAACGATTATCTCCGGACACGTAGGCGAGGGTTGCATAGTCGATCCGACAGCCGAGGTTCATCTTTCAATATATGAAGGTGAGTTGCTCCGGCGACTGGATCCGAAGACAGGACTGTGGATTCTGGATATCTAAGCCGCGGATTTGCCGTTTAACTCTAATCAGTGCCGGCTGTTCGATCTCCGAGCCGACATATCCACCTCACATTTTATCAGACGGAGCAAAGGCGAGCATTCATTTTATCAGACGGAGCAAAGGCGAGCATTTTATCATTTCATTTTATCACATTTCATTTTATCAGACGGAGCGAAGCTGCACTTCATTACACACTACATCAGCACTTCATCATAGCACTTCATCAGACGGAGCGAATTTGGGCAGGCATGTATCGAAACGCAGCAGTTCCCTGGTCTTTGTTTCATTTAATGCGCCTTAGATAGGTTTCTTTCAGGGCTTTCCTTGGCACGCGGTTTGCTTTTGCATCTCTTCATGGCCTACCTGCCAAGATACGAGATCATCTGCGACGATTCGTATTTTCACGTCACCTGGCAGTGCCACAACAGGGACTGGCTCCTTCAGTGGGATTGGGCGAAGAGGGCCTATTACGACCTCCTGCTCAAGTATAAGGACAAATACGGCGTAGAGATTTACTCCTACAGCTTGATGGACAACCACCCGCATCTGACTGGTCGCCTTCAGGAAAGGGAAAGATTTTCGGCGTTTTTCCGGGTTGTAAACAGTCAGTTCGCCCGCGTGGTTAACAGGCAACTAGGCCGCCGTGGGCAGGTTGTAATGGATCGTTTCAAATCCCCCGTCATCGAGTCCGACGATCACATGCTGACGGTAATGGCGTATGTGGATCTCAATCAGCACCGGGCTGGGAAGGTCGGCCATCCACGTGACAACGAGTGGTCTTCTTACGGGTACTACGCTTACGGGAAGGCCGATCCACTTGTAACGCCTTCGCCGTCGTATCTTGCCCTGGGGGGGACTGCCGGGGAGCGGCGGGCTGAATACAGGGCAATCGTTGGGGCTCTGATAGAGCATCGACGGCTGATGAACATCTCGCACACGTATTTCATCGGGGATCCCGACTGGGTTCTGAAGAAATACCGGGAGCTTTGCGACAGGCTCGGCCGCACCGTGACCGAGGCGATGTATCTCCGCATG
>DAONII010000242.1:0-2773 GCA_035405085.1 bacterium
CTTGGCGTATATTTTGCTGTGTTAAAGCCCGGAGACACGATCATGGGCATGAACCTATCGCACGGCGGGCACCTGACCCATGGGTCGCCGGTCTCGATATCCGGAAAGTGGTTCAACGTCGTGGCCTATGGTGTGAACGAGGAGAGTGAGCTCATCGATTTCGACGAGGTGAGGCGGCTCGCGCACGAGCACAAGCCCAAGCTCATCGTCTGCGGCGCCTCCGCCTATGCGCGCGACATAGACTTCAAAAAGTTCCGCGAGATAGCCGATGAGGTCGGGGCCATGGTCATGGCCGACATAGCGCATCCCGCAGGGCTCGTGGCCACCGGCCTTCACTCCAGCCCGGTTCCCCACTGCCATTTCGTGACCACCACGACGCACAAGACCCTGCGCGGTCCGCGCGGCGGCATGATAATGTGCGGCGAGGAGCACGCGAAGATCATCGACAAGTCGATCTTTCCGGGAATCCAGGGCGGGCCGCTCATGCACGTGATAGCCGCTAAGGCGGTTGCATTCGAAGAGGACCTGCAGCCGGAATACGGCGAGTACTGCCGCCAGGTGATCGCCAATGCGAAGGCGCTCGCTGCATCCCTCGCGGAGAGGCAGCTGCGCATAGTCTCCGGCGGCACGGACAACCACCTCTTCCTGGTGGACCTAACCTCGACCGGCCTCACGGGCAAGGAAGCCGAGGCGGCCTTGGGAGATGCCGGTATAACGGTGAACAAGAACACGATTCCGCGCGAGACGCGCTCGCCGTTCGTGACGAGCGGGATACGCATCGGCACGCCGGCTATGACGACGCGCGGGATGAAGGAGCCGGAGATGGCGACGATCGGCAACTGGATCGCCGACGTCCTCTCCGATGCCTCCAACTCCTCCCGCCACGCGGCGATAAAGGCGGAGGTAAGAAAACTCTGTGAACGATTCCCGATCTACCGTTAACCCGTGGTTTTTGATCGGTTCTTCGTGATTGGCTGTATCCGAGGCTGGCTTTCAGCTTTCCGCCAATCACCGGTCGCCGGTCGCCGATCACCTGTTCTATGAAGTGTCCATTCTGCCCAAGGACCGACAGCAAGGTCATCGATTCCCGTGTCTCGAAGGACGGCGGCATAATAAGGCGACGCCGCGAGTGCGAGGGGTGCGGGAAACGCTTCACGACTTACGAGCGCGTGGAGGAACCCCTGCCGGCGGTCGTTAAGAAGGATGGAAGGCGCGAGGCGTTTGACAGGATGAAGATCTCCGGCGGTATAAAGAAGGCCTGCGAGAAGAGGCCGGTCGCCATGGAGACGATAGACGGCGTCGTCGACGCGATAGAGCGCTGGGCCCAGGAACAGGGCGAGACGGAGATAAAGAGCGCCGCGGTGGGCGAGCGGGTATGCGAAGAGCTGCACAGGCTCGACGAAGTGGCCTACGTACGCTTCGCGTCCGTCTACCGCTCTTTCAAGGACATAAACCAGTTCATGGCGGAGCTAAACGACCTGCTGAAGAAGGAGTCCAGGTAGTTTCCCGGGAGCGAGAGGCGTCCATACCGTGAAGTCACCAGAGGGCCACGAGTCACACATGCGCTGGGCGATCGCGCTGGCGATGGAGGGCGCCGGGCAGACCTCCCCGAATCCCATTGTGGGAGCCGTCGTAGTGAAGGACGGCCGGGTGGTAGGCGAGGGTTATCATGCGAGGGCCGGTGCCCCCCATGCGGAAGTCCACGCCCTTCGCCGGGCCGGCCGACGTGCGCGCGGGGCCGACATGTACGTTACGCTCGAGCCCTGCTGTCACGACGGGCGTACGCCGCCGTGCGTCCCCGCGATAGTCGAGGCGGGCATAAGGCGCGTCTTCGTGGGAACGCGCGATCCCAATCCCCTGGTTAACGGCCGCGGTATGAGAGCCCTCAAAAGGGCAGGTGTGCGAGTGGTGGAGGGAGTTCTCGAGGAGAGGTGCCGTGGGATAAACGAGGCATATAACAAGTTCATCAGGAGCGGCGTTCCCTACGTGGTGGCAAAGGTCGCGCTTTCGCTAGACGGAAAGATAGCCTCTCGCTTCGGCGACTCGAAGTGGATAACCAACCGCCTCTGCCGGGCCTATGTGCACAGGCTGCGCGCGCAGTCTGACTGTGTAATGGTCGGCGCTGGCACCGTAGCGGCGGATGATCCCAGGCTTACAGCGCGCGTTCCCGGTCTTCGCAGAAGGCCCGTCGCAGTCGTGGTGGACGGATCGCTGAGGATTCCGAGGGGCGCGAGGCTCCTTTCCCGTCGTCCGGGCGAGCTCGTCGTGGCGACGACCCGGCGCGCCCCGAAGTCCGCCCTCCGCTTCATAGAGGGGAAGGGCCACCGGGTGGTCATCTGCAGAAGCGGTGCCGGCGGGCGTGTGCTGTTGCCCGACCTTATGCGCAAGCTCGGAGGGATCGGCCTGACCTCGATACTGCTCGAGGGCGGGGGTGAGCTGTTCGCCGATTTCTTTCGCGGTGGCTTAGTGGACCGCGTCGTATGCTGCATAGCGCCTAAACTAATGGGCGGGGAGGGGAAGGACTTTCTCCCCGGCATGTCGGCATCCCGGATCGACCAGGCCATCCGCCTCGCAGAGTGCACCGTGGAAATAATGGGCGACAATGTGATAGTCGAGGGAAGGCCGAGGAAGAAAGGCGTAACGATCAGCTCAAAGGTGAAAAGTGAAAGGTGAAAGGAAGAGGAGATAGAGGCAAACAAAGCAAGCGAGGCGAGCAAAGAAGCCAAGAAGCTAAGAGGCTGAGAAGCTAAGAGGCTGAGAAGCTAAGAGGCTG
>DAONII010000243.1:0-2769 GCA_035405085.1 bacterium
AGCCCCGCGATCGTCGCCGTAAGGCACGATACGATCGCTCCGCCGAGCATCGCCTTGAAGGCCACCTGTGCGAGGTCCGAGCGACGCTCCGGCACCAGGGCTCCGATGCCGCCTATCTGGATGCCGATCGATGCGAAATTGGCGAAGCCGCAGAGCATATAGGTCGCCATGATCCCGGCCTTCTCCGAGAGAAGCCCGTCTTTTATAAGCGGCGAGAGCTTCGCGTAAGCCACGAACTCATTCACCGCTATCTTCGTTCCGAGCAAATTTCCTACCTCGAAGATATCCGCGCGCGGAACCCCCATCAGAAAGGCCAGCGGCGAGAATATCGTGCCGAAGAGCGAACGCAAACTACCGGGCATTATTCCGGAGTGCTCCCCCCCGTTCATGGAGGCGCCCACGGCGAGCTTCCCGCCGAGGATACGATCGTTTATCCAGGGGAGGAACTGTCCGTCCACCACCCTGTCGCACACGAGCAGGATCTTGTCCGCAAGGGCCACGAGCGTGATGAACGCGATGAGCATAGCGGCGACGTTGAGCGCCAGCATCAGCCCATCGGTTACGCCGCGCGAGGCCGCATCGAGCACGTTGCGCCCGGTCTCTATTCGGGGCAGCTTCACGTCGCCCGCGGTCTCGGAATGCTGCGTCTCGGGAAATATTATCTTCGCTACCATCAGCGAAGCCGGGGCGGCCATCGCCGAGGCGATGATTATATGCTGCGCCGGTATTCCCATCCCGATGTAGCCGGCCATCACGCTGCCTGCTATCGTGCCGAACCCGCCGACCATTATTGCGTTGAGCTCCGACATCGTGCATCCGCCCAGAAACGGACGGACGAGCAGCGGCGCCTCCGTCTGGCCCAGAAAGACGTTGGCCGAGCAGGAGAGCGACTCCGCACCTGAGGTCTTCATTAGACGGCTCATGAGCCAGGCGAAGAACTCCACAACCCTCTGCATGACGCCCAGGTAGTAGAGCACCCCCATGAAAGATGCGAAGAAGATGATTATCGGAAGAACGCGGAACGCGAACTGGAAACCGAACTCCCCCACCGCGGAGGAATCGGCGAGCCTGCCGAAGAGAAACTGCGTACCGTGATCTGCCAGGAAGAGAAAGGACGTAACCTTGCCGGCGAGCCAGCGCATGAAGGCGTTTCCGGTCTCCCACTTGAGTAGCGCCAAACCTATTCCGAACTGTAGCGAGAAGCCCACGAGCAGCGTGCGAAGGTTGATCCTGCGCCGGTTGTTGGAGATGAGGACCGCTATGCCCAAAAGGGCTAGGATACCCACGATTCCTATGTATCTGTCCATCTACCCCCCCGGTCGGCCTTGAGTTTCGAGTTCCGAGTTTGAAATTTATTTGGAATTTGGATCTTGAAATTTGAAATCCATTTTGATCTCCGATCCCCGTTTTCACATTCCCATAGACGGGATCCAATACTTCTCGCCCCCCCTGGCCCTGTCCATGGCAGCCAGCGCCTCGAAGGCGGCCAGCCCGGTATCTATGCAGCGTCTCTCCGCGAGATCCTTCGTCTCCGAATCGATGAACTCGTTTTTGTGGCGGTTCGCATATATGGCGCAGACCGCGCCGGCCCTTGCACCGGAGAGCTGAGCCAGCGTGAAGAGGCATGACGTCTCCATCTCGAGGTTCGCCACGTTCATACGGTCGAGCTTCGCCGGTATCTCCGGGTCGCGCGGCGGAAAGCCCGGGACGTTTCTCGCCTGCGCGCCGTAGAAGCCGGATGCGGTCGCGGTGAGCCCGGCGTGGTAGGGGAAGCCCTTAGCCGCAGCCGCCTCGAGGAGCGCCAAGACAACCTCGTGGTGGGCGACCGCCGGATATCCCTCGACCACGAACGACGTGGAGGTGTTCTCCATGCGCACCGCGCCGGTGGAGATGACGAGGTCGGCAAGCTCGATCCCCCGGCGCAGCGCCCCGGAGGAACCTATGCGGATGAAGGTCGGGCGCTCGACTATCCCCGAGAGCTCCACGAACGCGATCTCGGTGTTGTCGGGGCCCATGCCGGTCGCCATCACCGTCATCGGCAGACCGCGGTATTCGCCGGTTATCGTCACGTATTCGCGGCTGCAGATCGGCTCCCCTCTTTTCTCGAAAAGGGCGGCCACGCGATGGGCGCGCGCCGGGTCGCCGCAGAGCAGTATGTTCGAGGCAACCTCGCCGGGCGCGAGGCCGATATGATACTGCCTGCCCTCCGATGTGGAAACCACCTCCGCCGACTTGAAGGTCTTTTTCGCCATAAGCACCTCGCTGTCTGTTCACTGCTTATATTCCGACCCCTCGAAAGGTCAACCTGTGTATCGGCGTTGGGCCGTGGCGCCTGAGTTCCTCCAGATGACGGGCGGTCCCGTAGCCCTTATGGACCGAGAACGAGAATTCCGGATAGGAGTTCTCGAATTCGCACATAATTCGATCTCGCGTTACCTTTGCAACGACGGAGGCCGCGGCTATCGAAAGGGAGAGCGAGTCCCCCCTCTTTATCGCCCTCTGAGGAAGCGGATGGGCTATCTTGAACGGGCCGTCTATGAGGAGAATCTCCGGCTCAAACCCCAACCCTGTCACGGCAATCCGCATCGCCTCGAGCGAAGCGCGAAGTATGTTTGTGCGGTCTATCTCGCAGGAATCCACCGCACCCACAGCCCACCCCTGTGCGCACGAGCAAATCGCGTCAAAAAAATATTCGCGCCTTGCCTTCGAGAGCTGCTTGGAATCGTTGAGACCGGGAAGTGAGCAGGATGGCGGCAAGACCACCGCCGC
>DAONII010000244.1:0-2736 GCA_035405085.1 bacterium
GGGGGTGTCAAGGTGGTGTCGGCGCGGATGGGCAAAAGTTGCGCGGAAAGAGCCGAATATTTCAGAGCACAATTTTCATTTTTTTGAGGAGGCGGGCTCGGGTGAGAAGAGCGGCTGTTCGGCGGATGCTCCCATGTCAGGATCGAAGCAGGCCCTGCAGCGCGCTTCGTAGCGCTCCGAGGCGCCGACGACCACCTGAGATGTCTCCCTGGTGAGGCGCTGTGAGCGGCCCGCGAGGCCGCCGCATACCATGCAGATGGCCTTTAGCTTCAGTATCGATTCGGCGACCGCCAAAAGCTCCGGCATCGGGCCGAACGGCGCGCCGAGGTAGTCCTGGTCGAGACCGGCCGCTATTACTCGCAGCCCGCGGTTCGCCAGCTTCTGGCACACCGTCACGATGGTCTTGTCGAAGAACTGCGCTTCGTCTATTCCCACGACGCGCGTGTGATCCCCGATCAGCTCGAGTATTTTGGAGGCCTCCGTCACGGGCGTGCAGGTGAAGCGCTGGTCGTTGTGCGAGGCGATGTGCTCCGAGGAGTAGCGGTTGTCCACCGACGGTTTGAATATCTCCACCTTCTGCTTCGCTATCTGTGCGAGTCGCAGCCTTCTTATCAGCTCCTCGGTCTTGCCGGAAAACATTGGTCCGCAGATGACCTCTATCCAGCCTGTGGGCCTGCCCTGGTTTATGTACATCTGCACCCCCTGGCGCGAATTCAACTCATTCGACTGATAACCCCTGGGGGGTCGTCGAGGCAACAAGTTTTCCGCTCGCGACACGCGAGCCGCTTTCTAGCGGACCTCGTAGCTCCCGTCCCGCGATACCTCGATCCTGATGTCGCCGCCGACGTGCGGGCCGGGCACGCCGAGCCAGCCCCGTTGGGTCATGTACACTTCGGCGCCGGCGCCCTCAAGCCTCTCGATCACCTCGTCGTGGGGATGCCCGTAATCGTTTTCGTCTCCGACGGATATTATCGCGACCTCAGGCCTCGTTTCGGCCAGAAACGCCGCGTTTGTGCCGGTCTTGCTGCCGTGGTGCGCGACGCGCAGCACGTCGACGTCCCCTGCAAATGGGGCGAGTGGAGTCTCGACGTCGGGCGTCTCGTACGGCGGCGTCCCGCCACCGCCTGTTATGTCCGCTGCCACGAGCATCCTGAAGCCTGCATATTCGATCAAAAGCGCGACGCTCGCCGCATTTTCGTCGGGCGGCTCCCCGAGCCCGATTTGCGTTCCGTCGGGGAGGATCCCGCCAGCAGCCAGGATTTCCAGATCAGCATCCCCAAGGTCGATGCGCTGGCCCGGATGAACGGCGAGTCGCCTGCCAGCGGCGGCCCGCTCGTACAGATCATATTGAGCGCCCTCCGGATCCCGCACGGGTTCGCCTCTGTCATAAACCGCCCCCCCCGAAGCGAGCAGGTGCATGAGCTCCGGCGCGCCTCCGTAATGGTCCTCGTGATAGTGTGTGATGAACAGGTGTTCGAGCCTCGCCACGCCCACCGAGGAGAGCAGCGGGAGTATTTCGGATTCGCCTGCACCCGGAGGGCCCGCGTCTATGAGCGCCGCCTCGCCCGACGGCGCGATGACGAGCGTCGAGTCGCCCTGGCCGACGTCTATCGACACGATCGTCAGAGGTGCCAAAGCCTCGTTAGTGCCTTCGGCCTGCGCCGGTTCTCCCATGAAAGCGGCCCGGTCGAATTCAGGCATCCCGCCGCAGGAGGAGGCCATGATAACAAGACCCGCTATCGCCGAACGAAGCATGCCGGTCTGTGCCAGCAATTTCCGTGCCGAACAGGAGTTCATCGATTTCATGGGTTGCTGTGTCTTCGGTGCATCGAAAGGATGCATGTGTGTAAAAAAACGGGCAGCGGTGCTTTTGCCTCCCCCTGAAAAAGCGCGACTTTTTCTGGCACAGCGGTTGCTTAAGAACGCGGATATGTTCTGCGTTGCGCTCATCATGGCGCTCTCGTTTGCATCGGCGCCCTGCGCCGATTGCTCGAACGCCTGCCCTGCAAATGGGCCTCCCGTCGCGGAGGTTCAGCAGCGTGCGATAGAGCATGCCCGCCTTGATCCCTCCGAGATAAGCCTTTGGAAGAAGCGCGCGAGGCTCGCGCCGCTTTTGCCGCGAATTCAGTTCGGATACGACAACCACGTGAGGGACTACGTGAACGTCGACGTGAGGGACTCGGTCTACGTAGGGAGTTCGGGCACCACGGTTGGACCTCCGGAGGGGAGCTACAGGGCCAACAGGAACAACGACAACGCAATCGGCGTGAAGGCGACCTGGAGTTTGAACGAGGCTTTGTTCAACCGCGACATGCTGGCGATATCCTCGGAGGCGAGGCAGCTTGCGCGAGAAAGAAGCGCGATCCTGTCCGAGGTGAACAAGAGTTACTATGCGCGCGAGAAGGCGGCGGGCGAGATCGCGATCCTCTCGGGGCAGCTCAAGGAGAAGCCCGGGGATTACAAGATCGCTCAGCAGATTCTCGTCAGGCGCGTCGCGATACGGGAGTCCGAGGCGGCGCTCGATGCGCTCACGGGCGGCTGGTTTGGCGAACAGGGTGAGAAATGCAAGCAAGGTCAGTAAGGCGCGCAAGGCAAGCGAGTGGAGAGGCTGAGAAGCTAGAGAAGCTGAGAAGCAAGAAGCAAGAGGCTGAGAAGCTAGAGAAGCTGAGAAGCAAGAAGCAAGAGGCTGAGAAGCTAGAGAAGCTGAGAAGCAAGAAGCAAGAGGCTGAGAAGCTA
>DAONII010000245.1:0-2735 GCA_035405085.1 bacterium
TTCCGAAAGGCCCGCCGGGATTGTGGAAGTAGGTCGGCCCGAAGAACCTGAAGCCAAGTTCTTCGAATTCCAGGCGCCCGTCGACCGAGTAGCGGCCGGTGTTGAGATCCAAAAGATTCTGGGGCTCGCCGACCTGGCTGCACAGGTTTCCACGGCTCCCGCCCTCCATCTCTTCAGCGCTGTGGAACGCGGGGCTGTCGTAGCGTGCGCCCGTGGCGTAGAAGAAGGCGCATGCGCCCTGGCCGGCCGCGTTCGCACCCGCGTCCGTGAATAGCTTGAGCTCCTCCGGGTCGCATGGGTTCACCACCTTGCATTGGGACGGGTAGTTCGGAACTTTGTCAGGAGGTCCTATCGGCCCGGGCCAGGAGAGCGACGAGGTGAATATCCTCCATCCGTTGGAGCGCGCATCCGGCGGAACGTTAGGATAGTCCTCGAAGACGCCGCGGCTCCCCTCCGGCCTTGTGCCGTCATATATCAGGTTTGCGTAGTCGAACAGGAAATCGTCTTCATAGTTCTGGGAGACAGGGCTCGTGTCCAGCGAGCGGAATACAGCCGTTATGCCGTCGCCGGGGGTCGAAACCACCTCGTCGCCGTCGCTCGACCTTATCGTCATCTCGTCGAACGGATCGAGAATCATCGCGCCCGTGAAGAGCTGAAGATCCTCTTCCTTCGGGGGCAGGCCACCTCTCTCCTTCATCATGTCGGAGAGGGAAGATATGGACGAGAGGCCGGGGAACTGCGGGTTCAGGATAGCCGCCATCGTCTGGGTGACGCGCAGCACCATCATTCCGGAACGGGGGTTGATGGCGGCGAGCAGCCTTCCGGAAAGTGTCGTCTGCCTGTAGGTGCCGTCCGGGTTCTTAGCCGGGGTTCCCTGCGCGTTTATCTCCTGCGCGCGCACTATCACGCGCGCCTCGAAGAGGCGCTTCGCTTCGGAGCCCGGCTCCCTGTGGAAATCTATGCAGCCGAAGAGGGGCATCGTCTCCACGGAGTGCGCTCCGGGCTTCAGGTCGAAGCCCGGGGGCTCTAGCGATACGGGTTTGAGGTCGAAATCCTCGCCGGTCATCTCGCCGGTAGAAGGGTCGAAGATGGGGATCGAACATCGAAGCCCCTTGCCGGCCGGCGGCTGAACCTTCGAAATCTTTTCTGCGGTGTCGAGGAGGCGGAAGTTCACGGCGTCCTGTCCCTCTATCTGTATGGAGGTGATCCGCATCGTCGTGGTCGCGTTGTCGGAGACGCGGAGGAAGAGGGGGAAGGCGAGATCCTCAGTCTCGGGCGTGACGCCCCTGAAGGAAAAGGAGGTGGAGTCGGCGACCTGCCGAACCCCTACCGAAGTCTTGAAGTAGAGTTCGAGCGGCGGCGATTCGTGGATGGTGGTCGTGCCGCTGACGACGGTCGATATGTCGCCCTTGTCCGTAGAGATCTTTACCGCGGCCCTGTCGGTCACCTCGCTGCCCACGCCCGCTGTGTTACCGTCGGCGCCGACGAGGTCCGCCGGCTTGTAGGTCACCACCACGTACATCGTGGTCTCGTCGTAGCCCTGATGAAACGGCGGAAGGGTGAGCGGCAGCGCGGCGCCCTGCGGCGTCTTTCCGTCGAGCGCCGCCGCGACCTCGGCCTGTATAGAGGAGAAGCTCTTCGCGACGAAGATCGCACCCTTCGGGACGGAGAATTCCCCCTTCGACCTGCTTCCCTCGACGTCCACCACCACGACGGATTTTACGACCATGGGTTTCACGCCGCGGTTTCGTATCGCCAGCACCTGCTTGTGTCCCGCGAGCTCGATCTCTCCGGAGCCCTTCAGGTCTATAGTATACATGGGAGCCGCGCCCGGTTCCGTCTCCCTGCACGATGAGTCCACCTCGCCCAAGGGCCTCCCGCCGGTCGACACGGGCAGAAGTTCGCATGCCTGGCGCTCCGGGTCCGGACATGGCTTGCAGTCCGTGTAGGAAGTTCCCTCTCCGCAGGAGATCTCCTTGCAGATGAAGAACTCCCTCTCGGTGTTTACAGGGACCTCGGCGGAGCCGACCGGCACCTCGTCCACGTCGGGAGCCGTAACCTGCCCGTCGTCGTCCACCGTGCTCACGGAGGCGTGCCCTCCTTTTTCCAAGGCCTTGCCGACGAGCATGAACTGGTCGGTGCCTATCGCGAGCGGCAGCGTGACCAGGCCCGGGCCGGTATCGGCCTCCGGTCGGAAAGTCACGTCGAGGACGAAGGCCTGGCCTGCGGAGAGCGAGCGGGTGAGCGGGTCGAGGGAGCGCATGTGGAACGGGCCGACTCGCGGCGGTATCGATATGCTCTGCGGGCCGCTGCCGGCGTTTTTCACCCTGAATTTCGCCGTCGTCTCGAAGCGCTCTCCCACGTCGCCGGAGTTGTCCGCGATATAAGTGCCTGAGGAGACCTCCATGCGCTCGTCGCCCGGAATCGGGGACTCCGACTGCGAGCCGTCCTTCGAGATATGAAGGCGCTTGACCTCAATCGATCTCTCGTCGCTGCCGCCGCACTGAGAGAGGGGCGGGGTTATCGAGCCCGCGAAGACGGCGGTCAGCGAGGCGCCCATGAAGTACGGATCGGCGGCGTCTATCGTGTGTCCGACCACCGTTCCGGTCACGAGCGTCATAGCTCCCGTGGCGTCCGGCGCCTTTCCCGTCACCGCATCGAGCGCGGGGAAGTCCTCCGTCGATCCGGTCGTGAGGGTCAGGTCCGGGACCTCGCCCACCATGCCCAGCGCCACG
>DAONII010000246.1:0-2719 GCA_035405085.1 bacterium
TAAGGGAATTCGCGGTTCCTTATCTCGATGTCCACGGGGTACGTTTCGACTGACAGGCCAGCCGCAATCGCCCAAGAATGATAGCGAAGCGGTTTGCTGCAGGTCTTTTTTAACAAAACTGGGGGGGATACCGACCATGGAACACAGAGCCTTTACGCCTTACGTCCCTGAGAAAACGGACCTGAGGGAGTTCACAGCGCGCGCCTTGCTTTTGGGCCTGGTGATGGCCGTGGTTCTAGGAGCGGCGAACGCCTATCTGGGCCTTAAGGCGGGCATGACGGTCGCCGCTACGTTCCCGGCAGCGGTCGTCGCGATGGCGTTCCTCCGAATTTTCCGCGGCTCGATCCTCGAGGAGAACCTCGCCCGTACAACCGCGAGCGTCGGCGAAGCGCTCGTAGCGGGCGCCATATTCACGATCCCGGCGTTCGTCATCGCCAAGATCTGGATAGAGTTCAGCTCGTTCACACACTATCTGGAGGCTTCGGCGATCATGATCGTCGGCGGCTCGCTCGGCGTCCTTTTCGTGACGCTCCTGCGACGCACGATGGTCGAGGAGGCTTCGCTGCCGTACCCGGAATCCGTCGCTGCCTCCGAAATCCACAAGGCAGGGCGCATGGGCGGCACCGGCGCCGCGTATCTCTTCGGCGCCATGGGAGCGGGGGCTCTCGTCCAGCTGGCGGCCAAGCTTTCAATCTTCCAGCAGGTCTGGGAAAAGTTCATCCCGTTTTCACAGTCCGCGGTGACATTCATCACGAGCCGCAGCAACCACATAGTGGGGCTGCCCGGCGGCGGCGGCTTCATGGCCTCCACGCCCGCAGTGAGCCCGGCCTATTTGGGCGTCGGCTATATAATAGGCCCGCGCCTCGCATGCATAGCCTTTTCGGGCGGCGTCCTGGGCTGGGGCCTCTTCGTTCCGCTGCTGCTTTATTTCACCGCACCGCAGCTCGAAACGGTCCTCGGAACGATACCGGACGGCGCAGGCACGTCGCCAGTGGACTGGCTGACGCTGGCCTTCGGCGCGTGGAAGTTCATGGTGAGGCCTATAGCGGTCGGCGGCATGATCGTCGGCGCAGTCTATACCCTCTACAAGATGCGCAAGCAGCTGTTCGGAGGAATCGCGCGCTCTATCAGCGACGTCCGTAAGGCCGCAGAGAGCGGCGTCGAGCAGTCGCGCCTGGAGAAGGACATCTCCTTCAAGGTGATCTTCCCGCTCGTAGGTGTTTTTCTTATCCTCATGGCCGCACTCTACTACTATTTCTGCGGTTCGCTGTCGGGCGCCATTATCGCGACCGTGGTTCTTGGCATCGCCGGCTTCTTCTTCGCAGCAGTGGCCGGCTACCTCGTAGGCCTCATCGGCTCATCGAACAACCCGATCTCTGGCCTCACGCTCTCAACCCTCATAATTGCGGCGCTCTTGATGGTGGGAGTCGGCGTCTCCGGCCAGGCTGGCGTCGCCGCGGTGCTCGGCGTCGCCGCCGTCGTCTGCTGTTCCTGCGGCGTGGCTGGCGATATGATGCAGGACATGAAGGTCGGGCATCTGCTCGGCGGCACTCCGTGGAAGATGGAGCTCGCCGAAATAATCGGCGTCATAGTCGCCGGCGCGGTGCTCTTCATACCCCTGATGATCCTGCACGAAGGCGATATCGCCGGCGGCGGCGTCGGCTTCGGCGGCAAGGCCCTCCCGGCCCCGCAGGCGGGGCTCATGGCTATGCTGGCCAACGGGATCGTTACCGGCCAGATGGCATGGCCGCTCGTCCTCTCCGGAATGTTCATGTCGTTGGCGCTCATACTCATCAAGGCGCCGAGCCCTATGCTAATAGCGGTGGGCATGTACCTTCCTCTCGAGACGACCTTCGCGGTCTTCACCGGCGGCGCGATCCGCTACGCGGTGGATACCATCGCTGCGAGAAGGAAGCTGAACGACGCGCAGAAGGTTCGGGTGGAGAACAACGGAATACTGCTCTCGTCCGGGCTTATAGCGGGCGAGGCGCTGATGGGGCTCTTGATCGCAGGGCTCGTATTCTTCGGCTTCCAGATGCCGAAGGTGTTCGAAAACCCGACGGCATGGGTAGGCTATATAATACTGGCCGTCCTGGCGTTTTTTCTGATAAAGATTCCGCTGTCAAATGCAGGGAGGCCGGATGAGCCAGCACCACCCAGCGCAATGGTCTGACGTAGTGATCGAACGATCCGTGGAATGGGAGGACGGCCCCGAAGGAGGGGCCGTCCTGCTCGTTCCGCGCTTTAGAAAGGGTCTGCTTGCCAAGTGGCTCCAGCCGAGGCTCAAGAGCAAACACATAAAGGTGAAGCTCGACGAGATCGGCTCGTTCGCCTGGCGTCGATTCGACGGCAAAACCAGCTTCGAATCGATAGTCGAGGAGATGCAGGGACAGTTCGGAAGCAGAGTGGAGCCCGCTGAAGACCGCCTCAAAAAGTTCTGCGCCATCCTCTACAAGGACAAATTCGTAGAGCTCATGGCGCCAAGGTAAAGCCTCGAGATGTCACCTCAGCCTGCAAAGCGCCTCTACATCCGCACCTTCGGGTGCCAGATGAACGAGCACGATTCCGAAAGGATCCGGGCTATCCTCGCCTGCGAGGGTTACGCCGAGGCCCTTTCACCCTGCGACGCGGATCTCATACTCTTCAACACATGCACCATCCGCGCCAAGTCCCATCATAAAGCTATAAGCGAGATCGGGAGAGCCCGGGTATACAAGGA
>DAONII010000247.1:0-2719 GCA_035405085.1 bacterium
CCTCGAGGCCGGATACAACGACGAGGAGCAGTCTGTCATGCTCAAGCAGTGGGTGAACATTTCGGTCGGAGAGAACGAGGTGGTCGAAGTGGTCCTGAGGTTCTGAAAACTCTTTCGCCTGCTTCCTCTCCCTTTGTACAAGCGATCAGAGATTACGATTACGATGAAGATCAATGATCTTCGATCGAAGATCGACGATTATTTGAGCTTGCAGAGCATCCTGTAGACCTGAAGCAGCTGATCCTGCAAATATCGTGAATCAGATTCCGCGACCAACTTGAGCGCCGCTGCAAGCTCGATGACCGACGCCGATTCAGCGGCTGACGCCCGAGCGATCACGAAAAACCTTGCCCGTTCTCCAAGGCCCGGCCTCCCGTTTCCCTCTGCGATATTGAGGACAACACTAGATATCGCACGCTCCAGCTGATCCCGCAGATAATGCGTTCCTTTGGGCCATGTGGCGACGAGGGATGGCACCCTTTTTGCCACATCGAGCAACACCTGGTAGCACTTCAGCTTCTGGTGATTGAACATAAAAGCTCCTTTCCGTGGTTTCGGTTTTTTGTCCCCCCGCCCGGATGAGGGGACAAAAAATCGAAACCACAGAGGGAGGTGCCATGAATCACCAGAAGCTGAAGTGCTATGCGGTGTTGCTGGAAACAGCAAAAAGGATGCCATCCATCGTCGCACTGATGCCAAGGGGGCATTCACATCTGGTGGATCAAGTGGAGAGGGCCCTATCGAGTGCGATCCTCAATCTATCGGAGGGCAACGGCAGGACGAGCCCCAAAGAGCGGGCCCGGTTCTTCGACATCTCGCTGGGGTCGATTGCCGAAACATCGTCGGCGATCGACGTCATGCAGGCGTTCAGGCTGATCCCGAGTTCCGACGGCGACGAGATTCGCTCATCTCTCAAGATCGCCTACGCGATGATAATGAGGCTCAAGCGACCTCGCGTCTAAAATTCAGAACTCTCGATCTCAATCTGATTCTCGATCCGTATCTCAATCATGATCTGAATTTTACCATACATCTTGCGTCAGTTCGTCTCGGCAGCGCCGGCAGATTTTTCAAACCTCGGGTCGAATGTATCCTCGGGCACATCGCGCATCAGCATCTCCTCCTGAAAATGCTTTTTCGTCTCCGAAACGACCACGGGCGCGAGGACGAGGAGCGATATGAGGTTCGGCACCGCCATCAGGCCGTTCGCGATATCCGCGAAATTCCAGACCATCGGAAGCGTAGCGACGGAACCGACCATGACGGCGGCCACCCACAGATAGCGGTAATACCTCACCACCCCGGTCCCGAACAGGTACTCGGCGGCCTTCTCGCCGTAATAGGACCAGCCGAGTATCGTGGAGAAGACGAAGGTGAGAAGCCCCATCGTGAGCACCGCGGGACCCACGTAAGGGATGTGGGAGAACGCGCTTTTGGTCAGCTCCGTTCCGGAGAGCCCCTGCACCCAATCGCCGGAGGAGACGACGACGATACCGGTTATCGCGCAGACGACTACGGTATCCCAGAAGGTTCCGGTAGCCGACACGAGGGCCTGTCTTGCGGGAGTCCTCGTCTGGGCGGCTGCGGCGACTATCGGCGCGCTGCCGAGCCCCGACTCGTTCGAGAAGAGCCCGCGCGCAACGCCGAAGCGTATCACCTCCCTCATACCGGCGCCGATGAAGCCGCCGACGGCGGCGTGGCCGCTGAATGCGGAGGTGAATATCAGCGCCACCGTATCCGGTATCGCCTTTATGTTTATGGCGAGTATCACTAAGCAACCGAGCACATACACTATGGCCATGAAAGGAACCAGCCGCTCGCACGTCCGCGAAATCGATCTGATGCCGCCGAGGATCACGAGGCCGGTCATGAGCATCAGGACGGCGCCCGTTACGTAGGGCTTCACGCTGAAGGTCTGTTCCACCAGCTGCGATATCGCGTTCGCCTGGACCATGTTGCCGATACCGAACGCCGCGATAGCGGTGAAGCCGGCGAAGAGCAGCCCAAGGGGGCGCATCTTCATGCCGCGCTCGAGGACGTACATGGGCCCGCCGGACATCTGCCCTGCCTCGTTCTTAACCCGATACTTCACCGCGAGCAGGGCCTCGGCGTACTTGGTGGATATGCCGAAGACCCCGGTGAGCCACATCCACAAAACGGCGCCCGGCCCGCCGGCCGCGACCGCCGCGGCGACCCCCACGATATTTCCTGTCCCAATCGTGGCCGCAAGGGAGGTTGTCAAAGCGCCGAACTGGCTGATATCCCCGGAGCCTTCCTTTTTGCGACGCAGGGATATCCTTATCCCCTGCCCTATGTATCTCTGTATGAATTTCAGGCGGACCGTGAGGTATATGTGCGTCCCGAAAAGGAGGATGATTAGCGGCCATCCCCAGATGAACGAGCTCGCCTGGCTTAAGAAATCGTCGAGGATATGCATGAAGCCTCCCATCGTCGGGGGGGGTTCTATAGCGATGTCCGGAATATTTCCAGCATGAATTGCGGGGTCGGCGGCCCTTACTGCGGGATTCGGTATTCTACCGGCTCGCCGTTCACGTGCAGCAACTGGACGAGGGCCGCCTTCAGCGCTGCGGTTACCGAATTGGTATCGGGGCCTGTGCCGACGGACAGCCCGTTTTCAGATATGGAGAGCATCCTGAGGCCCAAGGGTCCCGCCCCCGCTTCCCCGGATAGATCGATTTCGTCCGGGACAGGGATCAAA
>DAONII010000248.1:0-2696 GCA_035405085.1 bacterium
CGCCCACGCTCGCTTCAGCGCTCGCCGCGCTCTCGGGAAACCCGTCGCTTTCTGCCTCGAAGATATCCGTCGCGTATACGGTCGCCTACCCGATGGGCTTTCTGCTGATCGTGTTCTTCGTGCAGTACGTGCCCAGGATATTCAGCAAGAGGTTTGCCGCCGAGATGGAGAGGGAGAAGGACAGGGCGGTTCAGGACGGCTTCCAGACGCGCGCGTTTACGCTGGACAACAGGAATTTCATAGGAAAATCCGTCGACGAGATAGAGCTGCACAGGCTTTGCCAGGTCAACATAACGCGCATCAAGCGCGCCGACGAGATTCTGTTCATCCGGCCCGACCTCAAACTCGAGGACGGGGATATAGCGGTCGTGGTCGGCCTTCCCGAGGAGCTCGCGAAGTTCGAGATAGTCTTCGGCAGGAGACATGAGAAGGAGATCGACACCTCAGCGGGAACGAACGCGAAGGATATCGTCCTGGCGAGCACGAAGCTCGCCGGCGTGAGGCTTAAGGAGCTGAAGATTCCCTCGCTCTACGGCGTGACCGTCACTAGGATCAGGAGGAGCGGCAGGCACATCACCCCGAACGGCAACACGGTGCTCGAGATGGGCGACGAGATGCGCGTCTTCGGAGGCGAGGGAAGCGTGAGCCGCTTCGCCGAGATAGCGGGTTCGGAGAGGAAGAAGCTCGACGAGACGAACCTCGTGATACTCTCGCTCGGGATGTTCGCGGGCCTCGTGATAGGATTCGTTCCCTTCGATGTGGGCGGAGTCAGGCTCAGCCTCGGCGCGGTGGGCGGCCCTCTGATGGTGGCTCTCCTGTTCGGCCACTTCGGGAAGATAGGGCCCTGGTCGGTCAGGCTTCCGATAGCGACGAGGATCTTCCTGCGCGAATTCGGCCTCGTCTTCTTTCTCTCCTCGGTCGGGGTCTCCTCGGGCGCGAAGCTCGTCGGCGCGATGCACGGATTCGACGTGGTGCTCTTCGTCCTGCTCGGCGCCATAGTGGCGGCGGCCACAATGGTTTCCTCCTACTTCATCGCGTCGAAGCTCCTGTCGATGCCGGTAGCCGGCTCGCTCGGGGCGGTGTGCGGCGGCATGACCAGCACGCCGGCCCTCGGGGTCCTGATAAACAAGATCGACGACGACTCGCCCACTCTCTCCTATGCGGCGATCTACCCGATAGCGACGATTTTGCTCACCATATCCGGCCAGATGCTCGTCTGGATAAGCCTCATACTCAAGTCGTTCGGCTGAAGCGGCGGCGGGGCGAAGCGCAGCGGTGCCTGCGTGACATCGTTTGTCAGAACGTGGCCGAGAGGAGGAACTCGGTTATCGTGTCGAGCTTTTTGAAGCCGGGCACCGGCCGGTTCCTGAACTTGAGCTCGAAGCCCAAAACGAGCGCCAAACGGTCGGTCATGTTCACCTTCAACGCGGTCTTGTTTCCCGCCCTGAAGTCGTTTCCGTCGAGCACGTTCTCGAGTAGCGACATGTCGTTGGTTATCGAGACGCGGTCGTTGAGCTGCTGCCAGTAGTTGAGCTCCGCCAGCGCGGTGTGGTAGCTCGCGCCCGGGTTCGGCGCCACCCTGTCCTCATATGCGTAGCGGTACCCGGCCGCGCCGCTCAGGTAATATTCGGGCTCCTTGAGGAAGAAGTAGCGGAAGCCGGTGGAGCCGATCCCCGACAGCTCTATTCCGTTGAACCGGTCGGTGTAGCCTCCGCCGCCTGCGAAGTATGAGAGCCTGTCGCTTATATAGTAGTCCATGCGGTAGGAGCCGTAAATGTATCGCGCGACGGTGCCGGTCAGGCCCGCCTGCGACCTGACGGAGAATACGCGCGAGTAATATCCGCCGACCCGCCAGTTGTTCTCGAAGCGTTTGTAGCGGTAGAGGGTGTGGTTTCCCCCGCTTACGGAGAGCGAGCGCGTGTTGCCGGTGAGGTTCAGGAGGCCGGCGGTGAATTCGGTCGAGAATTCCGTGCCCCCCAAATCCTTCTCCTTCAGATAGGATTTGTGCCCCTTTGCCCCCACCTTCGGCGCCTCGGTCTGTGAGCCCTTGACGTCGTCGAAGGATTTAGGCCCTTCGGCATCAGCGGGCTGCGGAAAAAACACCGTGACAAGCGACGCAAACAGCGCGGCTATGATGCAAACCGACGATCTCTTCATTGCGTTTTCTCCTCCTGCAGGATCCTGGGCGCGCGAATTCGGCGGCCGCTTATATGCGCGCTCCGGTCTGTATCGACACTAGGATATGCCGGCATCGTTCACAAGGGGTAACGGGCCGAAAGTGTGCTCGGAAACCCAACTTTCGCTTGCAGAGAAAGTTCCGGTTTGGCAGTAATGCGACAAACAACCAAGGAGGAAGTCATGAAAAAAGCCGCATCCGTTCTGTTGATCTTCGCTGTGTTTTTTGTTTTCGGCTGTTCCAAGAAGGACGATGGCGCTTCCGTCTCCTCCGAGGTCTCCCCCTCCGAAGCGGTAAAGTCCGCCGTATCGGGCGTTCCGGCCGAGGTGCAGAAGGTTATGGACAGGACGATCGCTATAATGGACGAGAGCGCTGAAAAACTCGAAAAGGCCGTGACCGACAAGGATGCGGCCGCCGCCCTGGAGTACTACGGCACGAATATGAAGGAGCTCGTGGCGAAGGCGAAGGAGCTTCAGAAGAAATATCCGACCGTCGCCTTTCTCCCCGACGAGGCCGGCAG
>DAONII010000249.1:0-2633 GCA_035405085.1 bacterium
ACAGTGGTCACCGCGAAGACGCCGCGCACGTCATCCCCCACGATGTGCGGAACCGCTATCGTTATTAGCTCCTGCTCGTGCGCCACCTCGCGTATGCCGAAGGTTATCGGCTGGTACTCGCGCATGAAGAGCGTGGTTACCTTCGGGTTGCCCACGTACCTTTTTCCTTTGGAGGCGGGGGCAAACCATTCGCGGTCGCGCCGGTCGAGCTTCGAACGGTCGTCCTGCTCGAAGTCGGCGTCGTTCGAGCCCCCCGCGTACACGTGCAGGCGCACGAATCCGTCTTCGCCCACGTACTCCACCGACGGGAAGAGCCCGCTCTGCAACACCCTCCTGTTGCCCTCGTTCGCGAGCAGACCCACGGGGAAATTCACGAGCCCGCCCACCTCCGGGTCGCCCAGCGTGAGCCCCCCTCCCCTTTGGAAATTGTAGGCCTCGATGTCCGCGTCGCTCTTGTAATGGGGCGCGGCCGCAAACTTGATGAATATCGGGTTGGATGCGAATTGCTCTATCCTCGCTATCCTCGACGAGAACTCTCTCTCCAGGTCGACGGCAACGTCGTCGATCGTGGCGCGGAACTCGCGCTCCGACTGGGTGCGCAGCAGGTCGCTCGAGAAGCGGTAGCCTATATAGCCCAGCGTCCCCAGCGCGACGAACTGCAGCGCGAGGATCGGCACCAGAAACTTCGTGCGTATCCTCTTCATGCGAAGGACGGGCCTCGGGATCCTCATCTGTAGTACCCCGCGTTCTCCATGATTCGGTTCACCGCCTCGTCGAGCTCGCGAAGCGCCTGCGCGGCGCTCTTCGTTCCGGCTATCACCTCGGAGGTCGCCCGGCCCAGCCGGTTGGCTATGACCGAGTACTCCGGCAGGCGCGGCATGTAGCGCCAGTCTATTATCCCTATGCTCTTCTCGAGTACGTAGGCGCCGTCCGGCGTCCGGTACGGGTGCATCCCGCGGTAGCGGGGCCCCTCGACTATCGAGCGCATCGGTATCGATGTGGCGTAGTCCTCCACCACCCCCTGCATGAACGGGACGCCGGTGATGAACTTCAGGAAGAGCCACGCCGCGGGCTTGTTCGCCGACCTGCGGTTTATGCCGTAGCCCATCGCGAAATTCTCCTGCGTGTAGCCGCGCCTGCCCCGGACCGGAAGGGCTGCGTAGTATTTGTCGCGCATCCCCACTTCCTCGCGGTCCACCGCGCCCACGTTGAATCCGCAGTTGAGTATCATCGCCGCCCGGCCTGCGCGCCCGTCCCTAACTATCTCGTACCATGTGTAGTTCTTGCTGTCGGGGGGGCCGTAGCGGCGCATCATCCCGGTGTAGGCGGCAAAGCCCTTAAGGAATTGCGGCGAGCTGAACGCGGGGCGAGCCTTGAGCCTTTTTATCTCCTCGGCGGTTGCAGCCCCTTTCTCGAACCAGCTCCCACCTTCGGCCCACGCGAAGCCGGAGACGACTATCGCCGGCTCCTCCCCCGCCTTTCCGCGCGAGACGACGCCGTAGACGTCGATGTTCCCGTCGCCGTCCGTGTCGAGCGTGAGCTTCCTCGCGGCATCCACGAGCTCCGGTATCGTGGTCGGGACCTTCACCTTGTGCTTCTCGAAGAGGTCCTTTCTGTAGACGAGCGCCGGACCGAAGCTCTCCGTGGGTAGCGCATAGAGCTTCCCCTCGTAGGAGAGCGCGTCGAGAAAGGTCTCGTACCAGGCACCCCTGTCGAACCCGGCGTCGGAGGCGATGAACCCGTCGAGCGGCTCCATGTAATCGGAGGCCACCTGCTCCGGGAGGATCCACACGTCGGTCAAAACGAGATCGTATTTTCCGGCGCCGGAGGAGAGGTCGATCAGCACCTTCTCGCGCACGATGTCCTCGGAGAGGATCTGCCAGTCCACCTTGACGCCGGAGGCCGCCTCGAAGCGCGGGATCTCCCTCTTGAACGTGCCCAGGTAGTCCTCGTTCCACGTGATGAAGTGGATCGTCGGCCAAGCGGCCTTCCCGGCCTCTGCCGTTACGGCCACCTTCTTTTCCATGGCCGGCTTTTTATCGCTTCCCCGGCAGCAGATGAGAGACGCCGCCAGAAGCGCCGCGAACGCAGTGATTGCAAACCGCTTAAGCCCCATGCCGACAGGAGTTAACCCATCCGCAGAAAAAAACAATTATAAATTTCAAGCATTTGAACGCATGAAAATAGGGGCAACTATTCGCAATCCCTGCCGATAACATATATGAGGGGGGGTGCCTTCGAGCCTTCGGGGCACACCATGGGTTTTTCCAAATTAATCGACGCATTCTTCAGCACCTCGCGTGCCGTCGCCTGCCATTTTTCCTCGCGCGAGAATCTCATTTCGCCCGGGGTCTGCCAGGCGGACACCCCGCACCTGCTCTTCCACGCGCTCAAGCTCAACCGTCCGAACGAGTTCGTCTGCTCCGAGGGGGAGCGAATGTGCCCGGCGACGCAGTACTTCGGCCTGTGGAACGACCAGTTCGTCTCCGCAGCTCCCGAGGAGCCGAATTTCTCGAACTCGATGAAGATCGAGTCGGTGATGCTCTGCCCGAAACCTTACTTCTTCAACACCGGCCCCCACCGGGCGACGATGGTGGTAACGCACGAGGGCGAGCGCTTCGCGATGGCGTTCG
>DAONII010000250.1:0-2632 GCA_035405085.1 bacterium
TTTTAGATACACCGGCCCGCTTGAGATTGATCATCATCGCGTAGCCAATCCGGAGACCTTTAGACACCTCACTCGCCTCTCTCTCCGATATCGCACCGTAAGCCGCCAGGACCTCGATCGCCGTTGCCGCTTCAGCGATCGACGCTATAGCTATATCGAAAAACCAAAAAAATTCTGATCTGAGATTGAAGATAGCGCGTGAAGCGCAATGAAGAGTGATTGAGATTGCTCTCTCTGGAGTCTAAAATCTAATTCTGCATCTAATTCTTCTCTCCGAAACATATATTTGGTCGATGTCGCGGTGGCATATCGGTTAATGGAGGCACTGGAGGGAGAGGCGATAAAGGATGAACTCCTGCAGATCGTCAAGATGCTATCGAAGCTAAGATGACCACATCGTCATCGTCTGTCTTCAATCCCCGATCCCCACGCCCCGATCCGCCGGGAAGTTAACCCTATCTTAGTGGGAGCTATTTTTTCATTTTCCCCACGATAGGGGCAATCGTTTCCGCCTGCCATCGCAAAAGCTTCCCTGCCGCCATTATCCCCTCGACCTGCAACGGCATCTCCCTCGCTATAGCCGCGAGCGAAGCGCGCGGGGCCAGCGTCGAAGGGGCGATGCCCAGCCCGATGGCTATCTCGGAGCACCCCTTGCGCAAGAGCTCGATCCTCCTGCTGCAGTCGCCCTCGCTTCTGAGGCGTTTTCCCGGCCGTGGCTGCTCGGGATAGCTTTTCTCCGGCGCCGATTCCGCGCGCGCAACAGCTTTCTCGAGGGCTGAGAGCCTTTTCCCCAAGCAGTTGCGCGGAAGCCGCGGCCCCTTCGTGACCGATTTTCCCGGGTGCGCCGAAGCCCACCTGACTATCGCCATGAGCTGCTCGTCCACCAGGATCTTGAAACGCGGCAGGTCAACATGCCTCGCCTCGTCTTCGCGCCAGTTCCAGATCTCCTTCAAAAAGGCGAGTTCCCTCCTCGACAAGAGCCGTGAGCCCTTTATCCGCCACTCCTCACCATCGCCCGCCCTGTCCTGCTCCATCGCCCCGCAAACGACAGCCTCACAAGACTCTGAAAACCACGCCGCGCGCCCCTTCGATTTCAGTTCCGCTACGAGGATATCCGCAAGCTCAGGCAGATAATGGGTATCGAGCCTCGCGTACTCGAGCTGCTCGGATGTGAGCGGGCGCCTGGACCAGTCCGACTTCTGACCGCGCTTCGACAGCGCTACGCCGAAATGGCGCTCCACGAGGGCCGCCAGCCCCAGCCTGTCGTATCCGAGCAGTTGGGCCGCCAGCATGGTGTCTGAGACCGGCTTCCTGGGTTTCACGCCCAGGGATCGCCTGAGCATGCGAAGGTCGTAGTCCGCGCCGTGGAATACGAGAGGCTTCGCGGCAAGAAGCGCGGTAAGCGGCGAGAGGTCGAACCCGGCGAGCGGATCCACCACAAAATCGCGCCCACCCGCGGTTATCTGGATAAGACAGACCTTCTCGCGGTAGTGGTGAAGGCTGTCGGCCTCGGTGTCCACGGCCAGGCGCGCCTCGCCTGCTATGTCGCACACAAGGGAGGCCAACTCGGCATCGGTGCTTATATAGTGATAGGGCTCAAGATGTTGCCTGGTCGGGTTCATCCGGATCAGAAATGTAAATTAGGGAGGCTGCCTTTGCAACAGTTCAAAGTGGACAAAAGGGGGCCCGTTGGATAGTCGTCGAAGATGCCGAGGCAGGAGCTATCATGACCAAACGATTTCGTTTTGTAACGGCGGCTGCGGTTGCTTTTCTGTTCGCGTTCGCCTCGGCTACTGCATCGGCACAGTTGACGTCCCCCAACTTCTCGATCAGGAAGGTATCGGCAAACGAGTTCGACGACTTCAACATCATCTTCGGCGAGATGCGCGGACCGCTGCGCAGCGAGATGATGAAGGACAGGAAGACCGACTTCGAGAAGGCCGATCCGCTCAAGTATCTGCAGAAGATCAAGGGCGACAGGGGCGTGAAGAAGATCCTCAAGAAGAAGGGCCTCTCGTGGGAGAAGTTCGAGGAGCTCACGGCCAACGTCCTTCTCGCCTACTTCAGCATCCAGCCGGGGAAGACGAAGGCCGCGCTCATCCGGCAGCTGGCCGACTACGGCCTCATGATGGACGTCGAGGGAATCCCGGAGGAGGCGCGCCCGCTAATCGCCGAGGCCTTGAAGACCGAAGAGGGGGCGGGGCTCGCCGGCATGGCGCTCGAGATGTTCATACAGATCCCGCCGGAGAACTTAGAGCTCGCCCGCAAAAACGAGAGGACCCTCGACCGGGCGTTCTACACGAAGTTCTGGAAAAACAAGATCTAAAGGTCGGGGCAACAAGCCGACGGCTTTCAGCCTGAAAATCGTAATTTTGTCCCGAACCTGCCTCTCCGGAGCCCTTTACTTTTACCGGGTCTGACGCTAGAAGCATGGGGGTATAGGTTCAAAGGAGTGGATTATGCGCTACGCAATCCTGTACGCCCATCCGAACCCGAAGAGTTTCAACCATGCCATTCTGGAGCGCGTCGAGGCGAATCTCAAGCGCGACCGGAAGGAATACGTCGCGCGCGACCTCTACGCGCTCTCCTTCAAGCCCGCGCTGGAGGGAGCCGACTTCGTCGCGATGGGGCA
>DAONII010000251.1:0-2619 GCA_035405085.1 bacterium
CCATTTGAGCTCTACCTGATCTTCGTAGACGTAGCGCAGCTTCTTCGCCTCGCGCAAGAGGTCGTTGCGGAACTTCGGGTGCGCGATGTTTATCAGCGATATCGTGCGTTCGCGTATGTTCTTCCCGTGCAGGTCCGCTATGCCGTATTCGGTGACCACGTAGTGAACATCGCCCCGTGTGGTTACGACTCCGGCGCCGTCCGAGAGCCTGGCGACTATGCGCGAGACCTCCCCGTCGCGAGCCGTCGAGCGCATCGCTATTATCGGTTTGCCGCCGGGTGAGCGCGCCGCGCCGCGGATGAAGTCGACCTGTCCACCTATGCCGCTGTAGAACTTGTGGCCGAGCGAATCCGCGCAGACCTGACCGGTGAGGTCCACCTCCAAAGCCATGTTTATCGCTATCATCTTCGGTTGCTGACCGATCACGTAGGGGTCGTTTATGTACTCCGACGGGTAGAGCTCCACCGCCGGGTTGTCGTTCACGTAGTCGTAGAGTCGCTGCGATCCCATGAGGAACGAGGCGACGGTCTTGCCCGGGTTCAGCGCCTTCTTCGAGTTGTTGATCGCGCCGGACTCTATGAGGTCGATGAGCGCGTCGGTGAACATCTCGGTGTGGATGCCGAGGTTCTTCTTATTGTGCAGGTGCTCCAGTATGGACTGGGGTATTGCGCCTATCCCTACCTCGATCGTCGAACCGTCCTCTATCATCGTCGCCAGGTGCCTGCCTATGGCGCGCACCGTGTCGTCGGTGTCGGGAGGCGAGTAGGTCAGGATAGGGTGTTCGGTCTCCACCATGAAATCGATGTAGTCGACCGGGATGAGGGAGTTTCCGTGCGTCCACGGCATGTGCGGGTTCACCTCTGCGATGAGAAGCCTCGCGTTCTCGGCCGCGCTCTTGACGACGTCGACCGACACGCCAAGGCTTACCATCCCTTCTGAATTCGGCGGCGTGACCTGTATGAGCGCCACGTCCAGCGGTATGCGCCCCAGCTCGAACTGGCGCGGTATCTCGGAGAGGAAGATCGGCGTGTAGTCGCCCGCTCCCTCCTGAACTGCGTCGCGGACGTTCGCGCCTATGAAGAAGCTGTTGAAGCGGTAGCGGCCGTAGAACTTGTCGTGCGCGTACGGCGCCACCCCCATCGTAAGGAGGTGGAATATCTCGGCGTCGTCTATCCCCTGGTTGCTGCTCGTCATCGCGTCGATCAAAAGCTGCGGCGCGGCGCAGCCGGTTCCCACGAATATCTTGTCGCCGGACTCCACGTGCGAAAGCGCGTCGGCCGCGGATACGATCTTGCTGCTGTAGCGGGTTTTCCAGTCTGTCGGTGTCATCTCTGCCCTCTTTATGCCTTTGTGTTTGCGCTCACCCTTATTCGCGCGTCCACTGCGGTGGCCTGTGCGCGCGCGGTCGAGATTTTGAGCGGGTTGATGTCCATCTCCTGTATCTGCGGGAAATCCATAGAGAGCTGCGATATTCGCTGCACGCACTCGGCGACTAGCGCCATGTCGACGGACTTCTCGCCGCGGACTCCCTTCAGGAGCTTATAGGTCTTCGTGCCGACGAGCATCTCGAGCGCCTCCTCGGCGGTGATAGGAGCCAGCTGGAAGGAGACGTCGCGCAGGACCTCCACGTATATGCCGCCCAAGCCGAACATCAGCATCGGGCCGAACTGCGGGTCGCGGGTCATGCCCACGATTATCTCCCAGCCCTCCGTTACCATCTCCTGGATGAGAACGCCCTGCAGGCGCGCCTCCGGCTCCCGCTGCTTTATGCGCATCATCATCAGCTCGTAGGCGTCGCGCACCTGCGAGGGACCGTTCAGCCCAACCTTCACGCCGCCCGCGTCCGATTTGTGGATTATGTCGGGCGACACTATCTTCATGACGACCGGGTAGCCTATCTCGGAGGCGGCCGATATAGCCTCATCCGCGCCGCGCGCGAGCCTGTCGGAGGGAACGGTGAAGCCGTATGCCGCGAGTATCGCCTTAGAGTCCTGCTCGCCTATGTTCGTCATTCCGCGCTTGAGGTTCAGGTTGATGACTCGGTCGACCTTCGTCGTGTTCACCGAGAAGCGGCGGATGATTCGCCGCGGGCGCTCGAGCCACTTCACGTAGTCGGCCAGAACCGCCATCGCCTCGACCGCGCGCTCCGGCGTGGGGTAGTGCGGTATGTTGTTGCGCTGGAGGATGTCTATTCCGGCGGCGACCTTGTCCGCCCCGATGAACGAGGCGGCTATCGGCTTTGAGCTCCCCTTCATGACCTCGGCTATTATCTCTGCGGCCTCGGCCACGTTTATCATCGCCTGCGGGGTGAGCAGCACGACTATTCCGTCGATCCCCTCCTCCTCGAGCACCACCTTGAGCGTCTTGCCGTATGTCTCCGCCTTAGCGTCGCCGATTATGTCTATCGGGTTGTGGAAATTCGCGGTGGGCGGCAGGAATTCGCGGAGTCTGGCCTGTGTGGGTTCGCTTATCTCGGCGAAGGAGAGGCCGGCGTTTTCTATCGCGTCCGCGGCCATGATGCCCGGTCCGCCGGCGTTCGTTACGACCGCTATGCGCCGCCCCTTCAGGAGCGGCTGGTAGGAGAATATCTGCGCGTAGTCGAAGAGCGCCTCGAGGGAG
>DAONII010000252.1:0-2616 GCA_035405085.1 bacterium
CGGCGCGTGGGGGCGGCTCAAGACGAACGCGGTCTGGAACGTGAAGCTTACGGGCGCGGTGACCGAATGGATGGGCCTTTGGCTCTCCGCCACGAATGTGGTCGACCTGAACAACGCGGGGGCGTTCGGCTATCCGATGCCCGGGCGACAGATATGGGCCGGGCTCAAGATAGTCGAGAAGCCCGCGAAGAAGCCGGTTGAACTTTCAGGAAATGACGGGCAGGGTACCTCAAAAAAGGGGGAATTATGAAAAGGATACTGCTGGCCCTTGTCGCTCTGCCGCTTCTGGTGGCCTGCTCGCGCACGATCCCGCCGGAGAAGTACGTGGACGCGATGGTCGCGCTGGGCTGCAAGGGGGAGATGGAGAGCTCTCCCGCGGGGGAGGCGGTCCTCAAGGAGCAGGGTGTCACCGTCGATCAGATAAACGATTTCAGGAAGAGGATGGACCCGAAGCGGACGATGCAGACCGCGATGGAGATATCGCGCAGGGTGATGGAGTGCCACGGCGTGAAGACGGAGTAGGGCTATTTTGCCGAAGACGCGGCGGTGGAGCCTGCGGCTGCGGATAAAAGCGCCCCCCTGATGATAGAGGAGGATGTATGACGGTCGGCCGGGCCCTCGGCCGGCTGTTCCTCAATATGCCCCGATGCGTCGCCGGCTTTTCCGGCGTTTGCGCCCTTGTCTCCCTTGATCACCCCGCCGAAGCGCCTGGATTCTTTTTTGGAGCCGTGCGCCGAGGGGCTTCCGCCTCCGCCAGTTCCCCCCCCGCCTTTTGTTTCGGCTGGTTTCTTTTCGGCCTTCAGTGCGTCGATGTTCCATTCGAGTATCGTCTTCAGCCAAGCGACCCATGCTGTTTGCTCCTCGCTCAGGCTTTGCCCGTAGCTAACGGCGGCGTCCATAAACTCCACGAAGCTCTTCAGGGCTTCCACCGCGGTGCGGCGCGCCTCGTCGGCGAAGTGGTGCGCCTTCCATGCGGCCAGTTCGAATTCGTTTCGTATTCCGGCAGGTGCCATGTCGATGAGCTCGTGGTGGTTCGTCAGCACCAGGAAGGCGATGTGGTCTCCTGCAAGAACCGACCGAAGCTGCACATGCGGTTCCGACAGAAACCAGCGAACGACCGCGGGGATCCTTTCGTTTATTCCCAGCTCCATCACCGCCCTCGCCGCGGGCTCCAGGTTCTCCCTGTCCGAAAGAAGCGCGTCGAGTGGGGAGGCCACCTCCTTGTGAAGGCGAGATCTCTCCGATGGATCAGGTATCCGCCCCGCTTCCGCAAGCGCGTTTATGAGCGTCGCGATCGAATAGCGTTTCGAAAGATCCAGGCCCGGCTGGATCGGGGAATCGATCTCGCCGGCCGCCATCATGTTTTCGGCTGCAATCATGTCGCGCCTCGCGAGGAGGAATTTCGCGAGGAGCGTGTCGTTCTCCAGCATTTCCTTCGTTATCTTCTGCAGCGTCGTGGAGCGCCTGTAGATTTCCAGAGCGGTCGCTCCGGTGGCGGCAAGGGATGCCGGATTTACATGGTCCTTGAACCTTGCGGCGGAGGTGGAGATCGAGCCCTTTCCGAAGGGCTCCAAGCGCCCCTTCGTCAGCCTCTTGAGCGCCGCTACGACATCCGTTCCGCCGTAGATCTCAGCGCCGTCATCCCACTCCCGTGTCGAAGCGCGAACGAGCGAGAGATCCGCCCGGGTCTTCTCTGAACCCGGGTTGCCGGCCTCCACCTTGTCGAGCAGGGCCATGAGCATTCTGTGTGTCTCAGCCGATATCTTCATCTCACCCTTTTCCGGCCTTATCGGTCGGGTGCGCTTTCTGTTGCTATTTATTTGGAGGGGTTCGGCTGAATGTAAAACCATACAGCTGTGGAGGTTGCCTCTTTTTTGGGATATGATAGTTCTGTAAAGAAGAAGTGCCTTTCGATCGGAGGTGTTTATGAAGCTGATCTCGGTTTTTTCCCTTTTTTCGCTCGCGATCCTGCTCTTTTCGTCGGCTGCCCATTCGGGGCCGCCCTCGAGGTGGAAGAGCGATTCAGCTCCGCCGCCGCGCGCGAGCGAAGAGCCTGAGGATGTCTCGCCGGACCTCATGCCGGTGGAGACACCCGGCGGCACGGTGCTGGCGCCGCCGCCTGTCTCGGCGGGGCAGCGCTACGCGGAGCCTCGTTATGCAGAGCCGCAGCGCGGCGACTCGATAGGCTCGCCGAGGATAAAGAGCGATCTGCCCGAGGGATGGGAGGAGCCGGTCAGGGTGCCGGAGGGCGCAATACCTCTCGAGCGCGTGGGCGGAAGGCCCGTCGCGCCGGTCCAGCCGGAGGCGGTGACCCCCGCGCCGCCCGAGGAGTTCGTGACCGAGGGGTGGGAGGAGGCTCCGAAGCGGCCTCCGTCGCGGTGGAGCGAATAGGTTCCTAGACAGGTGCTTTTGTCTGATTGAATGGGAGATTTCCTTCGCTACGTCTTGCTCACTCAGGCGCCGCTCGCTCGAAAACGCCGCAGAGTTGCTCAGCGCCTCCGTATCCGGCGCCGGCTGTCACCATCGCCGCAGCACAACGAATGGTTGATTTTACGACTCCTCTCCTGCTAGAAGCGCACCCTCATGCGCCCGGAAATCCGCAAAATCATTGCTTCC
>DAONII010000253.1:0-2597 GCA_035405085.1 bacterium
CGCGAGCTAAACGACAACGGCATCACCGTCGTGCTCGTTACAAACGAAGAGGAGATCGGCAGGCAGGCCAGGCGCCTGATCAGGATGCGAGACGGGAAAATCATCTCCGACGAGAGGATAGGCAGAGAGCCGCCGCCGAAGAGGGAGACAGCTGCTGGAAACGTGCCGCGGGAAAGGCAGGGCGGGTTCGGCCCGTCGGAGATCTTCTCCCACTTCACGCAGGGCTTCAAGACGCTCGCCGCGAACAAGGTGCGCACAGCGCTCTCGATGCTGGGCATCCTCATCGGCGTGGCCGCGGTCGTCGCTATGCTCGCACTCGGCCAGGGGGCGAAGCAGGCGATAGAAAAGCAGCTCTCATCGCTCGGGTCGAACCTGCTGATGCTCAGAAGCGGAGCGATCCGCATGGGCGGGGTGACGATGGAGACCGGCGCGACTACGAAGCTCAGGCTCGAGGATGCGGCTGCCCTGAAGGACGGTATAATCGCGATATCCGCCGTGTCGCCGTGGGTGCAGGGACGGGCCCAGGTGACCTTCGGAAACAACAACTGGAGCACCACGGTGATGGGAACGTCGCCCGCCTTCGCCCATATGCGCGCGGCTGAGCCGGAGATCGGGCGCTACTTCACCCACGAGGAGAACCGCGCGCGCGCCCTCGTGGCGGTCGTCGGGCTCACCGTCGCAAGGGAGCTCTTCGGCGACAGAAACCCCGTCGGCGAACTCATAAAGATAAACCGGATCAACTTCCGGGTTATCGGGCTGCTCCCCGAGAAGGGCGCGGCCGGCCCCAGGGACCAGGACGACGCGATAAACATCCCGATCTCGACAGCCATGTACCGCCTCTTCGGAAAGGACTACGTCGACGCGATAGACATAGAGGTGGGGAACGCGGATGAGATCGACGCGGTGCAAAGCGACGTGATGGCCCTCATGATGTCGCGCCACAAGGTTCCGCCGTCGCAGCAGCAGGGGGCGTTCCAGATACGCAACATGGCCGACATAAAGGAGGCTCTCACCTCGAGCAGCAAGACGATGTCGCTCCTCCTCTCCGCCATAGCCGCCATCTCCCTCGTGGTTGGCGGGATAGGAATCATGAACATAATGCTCGTGTCGGTCACCGAGCGGACGCGCGAGATAGGGCTCCGAAAGGCGGTTGGGGCCAGGCGCTTCGACATTTTATCGCAGTTTCTGGCCGAGGCGATAGTGGTGAGCGTCGTGGGCGGCGCGGCCGGAGTAGCCCTTGGCACGCTCGTCACCGTGACGATGACCGCGGTGACCGGGTGGACGACCTCCGTGTCGGCCGCGTCCGTTCTGCTCGCGTTCTTCTTCTCCGGATCCATAGGCGTGATCTTCGGCTTCTATCCGGCCCGCCGAGCCGCGGCCCTGAACCCGATAGACGCGCTCAGATACGAATAGAAGGAATTCCCAAGGGGGAACGAATGAGAAGACATCACAAGATACTTCTGGCGGTGGGCTTCGTATTGGCCGCAATGGCCATGATAGGATGGCTGATAGTGCAGTCGTGAGTGGATCTCACACCAAGCCGGATCGAAGCGTGAATACCGGGGATGGACGATCTGCGCCTCTTGGTCCGATCTCTGAATCCGACCTCTGTTTCCGAATCCGCTTCGCGTCAATCCCTTAGAAAGTGGCAGCTATACCCCCCGGGATTCTTCTCGAGATATCTCTGATGATAATCCTCGGCCTGGTGAAACTCGCCGGCCGAAACGATCTCGGTGACGACCTTCCTCCCTCCCCACCTCCCGGACTTCTCCGCCCTCTCCTTGGCCCTCTCGGCCGCCCTGCGCTGCGACTCGCTGTGGTAGAAGATGGCGGAACGGTACTGCGTACCCACATCCCCGCCCTGCCTGTTCTGGGTGGTGGGATCGTGAAGTCGGAAGAAAAGGTCGAGGAGCTCCTCGTAACCTATCGTCGACGGATCGAATGTCACCTCCACCGACTCGGCGTGACCGGTATCCCCCCTCTTCACCGCCTCGTATGTGGGGCCATCCGTTTTGCCGCCCGCATAGCCCACGCGCGTGGAGACGACTCCGGGTGTCTTGCGAAGTATTTCCTCGACCCCCCAGAAGCAGCCGCCCGCGAATGTCGCCTTCTGAGGGGGCGCCTTCGCCTCCGCCGGCTGAGGTCCTTCGAAGAGGCTGCGGTACTTTCCGTACCCTTCGGCCTCGAGCCGCGCTACCGGCACGAAGCGCAAGGCCGCTGAGTTTATGCAGAACCTCTTGCCGGTGGGAACCGGACCGTCATCGAAGACATGACCCAGATGAGAGTCTCCCTCCTTCGACCTGACCTCAGTGCGCCCCGAGCCGTCCGGGTCGGGGCGGCTGACCACGTTCTCCTTTTCGAGCGGAGCGAAGAAGCTCGGCCACCCGGTGCCGGACTCGTATTTCGCCTGCGATGAGAAGAGAGGTTCCCCGGTCACCACGTCCACGTAGATCCCCGGCTCCTTGTTGTTCCAGTAGGGATTCTTAAACGGCGGCTCGGTGCCGCACTGCTGCGTTACGCGGTACTGCTCGGGCGTCAACTTGCTCTTCAGATCCCCGGAGCCGGGTTTGGAACGTTCCTTTGTCATATCTCCCCCC
>DAONII010000254.1:0-2593 GCA_035405085.1 bacterium
ATGCTCAGCTTCGCGATTTTTCTCATCGACTTCTCTTTGTCGAAGCGTACGCCCTCCGCGTTCGGCATTTCGTCGAGTTTTATTTCTTCGGTTTCGCGCTCCGGCATCTTTTCCAGGAGCGCGCGGGAGGTTATTATGCCCACGCGGCAGAGCTCCATGGAGTCGTTGTCGACATAGAAGACGTCGGTGAGGAGGTTGTTTTTTGTGTTTCCCTCCGCCGAGATCTTTTCGACGAGCTTTTTGGCCTCGTCGCTCTTGGCGAGCGGCTTGCCTGCGTCAGCGGGGTCTGATTGAAATGAACGGCATTTTGTCTCCCCTCCAACCTGGTAGGAAATGCCGTTTATCGTCAGGGTTTTTTTCGACATCTGCTCCTCCTTCTTTGACCTCGTCGATGAACGATTTCATCGTGACGACCGCGTTTCGGCTGTCCTGCAAAACCTCGAACATGTTCCTCGCCTTGCCTACCGCCGGGTCCAGCTCATCCGTGGTTATGCTCTCGAGCTCTTTCTTCGCCTTATCCCGGCGCCTGAGTATCTTTCGTTCGACATTTTCCCTCTCTTCGCGGATCTTTTTCTCCATTCTTTTTCTGAACCTCTGCTTTCTCTCCTCCGACCCGCGCATGCCGCTCAGCCTCTCCTCCATATCCTTCCGCATGCCGGAGATCCTCTCGTCGAGCTCCTTTCTCTCCTTTTCCTCCCTCTTTCCTATCGCCTCGTGTCTGGCGTCGAAATCCTTCAGGAGGGCGTTTATGGCGATCTTCATGGTTTTCTCGAATATCCCGTAGGCCTTTGTGCTTCCGGCGATTATCCCGGACGGATTTTGTCTTCCCAAAATTTCCTCGTTCACGTACCTGCACATGAGATCGAAGCGCATCTTCTCGATCGCCCTCTGTGCCTGCGCCTTCCGAACGGGGTCCTCTATCAGCTTCGGGAGCTTTTCGAGCGCTTCGTAGAGCTTCGCTATCCGCTTTATCGCGGCCTTCTTGTAACCTTTTATCTCCGCCTCCATCCTGCCGCGGTGGTTGGCGAGCACTAGTTCGAGAAGGTGCCTCGCCTTGAGGCGAAGCGCGGATATGAACACCTTCTCGTCGTTGCTTCTGCCCTGGGGGTTCGTCCCGGCCAGAAGCTCGAGGTCGTAGAGCGCCTTGAAGGCGCGGCTGTAGGGCGGGGTATCGTTCGCGTTTCTGCAGTCGATGCCGATGCATCTGCTGAGCTCGTCCTTCTCGTCAGAGAGACGAAGGGTCATCTCGAGACCGTTGTATATGTCGGCGGCCGTGGACACGAACGAGACCGGGACCGCGAGCTCTGGAAGCCTCCTGTGCGCCTCCCTGCGCTTCTCCTCGAGCCCGCGCCTGTCCTCGAGCTTCACATCCATCAACTTGCGCTTGTACTGTTCGAGCTCCTTCCCTGTTCCGGAGAAGTTCGTGTCGAGGCTGGCGATGAGGTGTATCTTCCTGAGGCCGAAGAGCCCTCTGATGTAGGGAGAGGCGATCTCGTCGGTCAGCTCCTTCATGTTCTTGTAGCGGAACCAGCTGCCGACGACCTGCTCGGGGCTCTTGAGGAAGGTCTTCTCGGTTATGGCCAGCGCGTTTTCCTTGATCTCCGAGGTCATGAAATCCCAGAGCCTGTCGCTCTTAACGCAGGCGGCGTAGACATTCGATACGGTCTTCAGGAAATCGACCCTGGCCTGGGCGTCTTTGAATGCTATCGGCGTCCAGCCGGTTATCTCGATCGTTTTTCCGCTCACGGTCGCCGAGGTCTGAAGCTTCCTCAGGAGGTAGAGCGCCGTGCCGAGGAAGCTGTGGGTTTCCAGGCGCAAGGGCGCTTTGCCCTCCCCGCCGTCTATCCAGGCCCGGTGCTTCTTGAGGAACGCGTTAGCCTCTGCTACCGCGCCCTCCACGTTTTTTGCTATCGCCTTGCTCTTTGTGCCGCCGGAGAAATGGGTGCGGTCTAGCTCCTCCATCAGCGTCGCCCTTACGTACGGGTCTATCTCGCTTGCCTTGTCGACGGAGATCATGTCGAGCCCGCTCTTTACGAGCGACTCGGCGACCGGCCTCACCCCCTGGTATCTGTAGGAGGCGGAGCTCATAAGGCAGAAGCTCAAGTCGTTCGCGTTGTCTATCGCGTCGCAGGACTTGTTCGATGTGTCCGTGAACTGGTTCACAAGGTTGCGCAGCGCCGCATACGGCGTGAAGCGCATGATGGTCCTGGTCGCCAGCGTCAGAAAGAATTCGCTCGCGCTTTTTTCAAGCCCGGCGGCGACCTCGTAGGAACTCTCGAAGACTATCCATCCGAAGACGAGGGCGAGGGAGACCAGGTTCGGTGCCTCGGTGAGCGAGAAGGGGCCTATCATCGGTCCGCCGGGGCCGACGGTGAGGTTCATGTAGCCGATCTGCGGCATGAGCGAGGCGAACTCTATGCCGAAGGAGACCTCGCCGTGGGTGAAGTATAGTGCGGCGCTCTTTATCGATTCAGGCGACATCCTGACGCCGAAGCTTTTGCCCGTCCCGTCAACGTTGTTCTTAGCGGAGAACGCGAGGTCCGCGTAGAGTGTGCTGGCTACGCTGAGCTTGGGCTTGAAGGTTACGGTCGCT
>DAONII010000255.1:0-2586 GCA_035405085.1 bacterium
CACGCGGTCCTTCTCGACCTTGTCGACGCGGTATCCTGCGATCCTGTCGCCCGGCTTGACGAGATACCCGCTTATGAGCGCGTAGGCGTCGTTGTCGTCACGGTACACTATTCCGGTCAACTGAAGGTCCTCGATGGCGAGGTCCTCTGCCGCCGCGATGCCGCTCGAAAACGGATTCGTGTGCGTCCTTATCTCCTGTTCCTGGTTCGACTGCCGCTCGAACGTCGAGATATCCAGATCTGACATCGATTGGGCGAACGACGTCGACGCCGCACCCAGGACAAGAGCCAACGCCGCAGCTGCCACACATGGCTTCATCCGAACGTCTCCTTTCCCGACAACACTATCGCCTTGCTATATACAGCTCTATCCTGAGAGATGACATGAGCTGACCCGGGCTGGTCGAATCGAGCTTCATCTCGAAGGACCTTATGACTACCGGCCTGTCGAGATCCTCGACCTTCTCCATGAAGTTCTGGATGCCGGTGTATGGCCCCTGGAGCTCGACGTCTATAGGCACCACGATATAACCCGGCATCTCTATCCTGTCGCCCACGTTCACCTTGCCGACCTTCACCCTTCGCGCGGTATGGCGGCTGCCCAGCTTGTCCACCGTGGAGTTCACCTCCTCGGTAATGTCGGTTACGCGCCGCTCGAGGATCTTCCTGATCCTGTCGTCTATCTCGGGGCCCTTTTCCTCCTTTGCCGCCGATGCCTGCGAGAGCTTTTCCCTGGTGAGCTCCAAAAGCTTCTCCAGCGCCACCGCCTGGACCTCGAGGTTGTTAAGCTCGGCCCGCAACGACCCCACCCTTTCCGAGAGCGGGGTCCAGAAGTTCGTGAAGAAAAAGAAAGCAAGACCGGCGAGCGCGGCCGCGAAGAACATCCTCTCACGGAGCACCATATCCTGGTCCAGCTTTATCTTGGGCAACCCTATCTTCGCCACGGTCGACTCGCTCTCCCTACCCGCCGCCGAACAACCCGCTAGAATTTCGACAGGATGGGCGTCGTTATTATGTCGTATTCGAACTCGGCTTCCTTGTCGGAACCCTTCTTCGTCCCGAGAAGGGCGGTCTTGTTGAAAAGGTCGGTCGACTCGAGCGACATTATGAAATTCGTCAGCTGTCGCTGCGACTTCGCCTTTCCGGCGATTTCCAGACGAGCCTCCTCGTCCTTCTCCTGGAGCACCTTTATCGACTGAAGCCAGACCTGAGGGGGAAGGCTCCTGGTCAACTCGCGCAGGACCCGCGACCAATGCGGGCGTGCCATTATGATTGCCGCCAGATCGTTCTTCGTAGCGGCCCCCACCCTGCTGCTGCCTACCGACGCCATCAGCTTCAGCTGAGCGTCCTTCTGTGAGTTCAGGGAATCTATGCGGGCTTTTACGCCCGCCAGCTCATCTTCTGCAGAGGACACACGCATAACACCGATGACGTATATGACAGCCAAAAGGACACACCAGCAGGCCAGGGAAATGAGCATGGTCCTGTAGGTGAAGCCGCCCCTGCCCTGCCTCAAAAAATTCATCCTGCTTTTTTCAAGCTCTCTCAAATCCCCCCCTAGGGAATCGCCAAACCCGCCGCAACCGCATACAGAGGAGAACGGGCCATAGCCTCGGGAGTGCGCCTGTCTTCGTCGAGTAGCGCCTCCAGCGGATTGAATATCTTAGTCTCTATTCCGAGGGTCTTCTGCATATGAGAGGCGATGCCGGGGAACATCACCCCTTCGCCGCATACGTAGATGTCGCTCACGTGTTCTATACCGTACATGATGCAGAAGGCATCCACCGACCGCTGCACCTCTATGACCAGCTGGGAGAGAAAATGCCCCATCGTGGTCTCGATACGGCGCATCTTCACCGCAGCTTCGGACTTTTCATCCGCCTCGGCAGCCGAAGCCGCATCCCCGCGATTGCTCTCCATCCAAAGCAGAAGCGCCTCCCTGGCCTCAGCCTCCTCGAGGTTCAGGTTGCGCATTATGAGGCGTATCAGTGAGTCGGTGCCTATGCCGGCCAGCGGCCTCGAGAAAAGCATCGAGCGCCCCCGCATAACCGTGAACTGAGTGAGGACGTCCCCGAAGGAGATGCAGACATGATAGCGCCCGTCATCGAGAACGCCCGCCTCCGTAAACGACGCGAGCAACGCGGTCGCCTGAGGCTCAAGAGAGACTAGCTTAAGACCGAAGGAACGCATGAGGTTCGTATATTCCTTCACCGCGTCCTGTGCCACCCCGTACGCCATTATCACGAGCTTGCCGCCCTCCGCCTGCACGTCAAGCGGCGTATAGCCTACCACGTACTGCTCTATCGCGCCCTCGACGTGCTCGCGGAAATTCCAGCGAATCGCCTCCATCATGTCGCGCTCGGGCATCTTGGCGAAAGTCATCCTCCTCACTCGCAGAGTGGGATGCTCCATATTGACCGCCACCTTCACGTTGCCGCCCCCGAGCTGTTTGACGGCGGATTTGAAGCGCTGCTGGTCCATCGGACCTGCGTGCCAGAGGTCGATGTCGAGCTCACCGAAGGCGGCGACCCTCCTCCTGCCCTCCCCGCCCTTATCCATCCTCACTATACGGACGGACCTGCCCTCT
>DAONII010000256.1:0-2572 GCA_035405085.1 bacterium
CTTCGGCGGCTTCTCGGCCGAGGCGCTGCGCGACCGCATCCTCGACTCCGGCTGCAACTTCCTCATCACCTGCGACGGCTCCTGGCGCGGCCAGAAGGCTATCCCGCTGAAGGCGGGCGCCGATGCGGCGATGAAGATGTGCGCCGAGGCCGGAAACCCGGTCAAGACCTGCATCGTCTATCAGCACACGAAGGGCGAGACGCAGATGGAAGCCGGCCGCGACCTGTGGTGGCACGACGAGATGAAGGACGCCTCCGCGACCTGTGAGCCCGAGAAGATGGGCGCCGAGGACCCGCTCTTCATCCTCTACACCTCCGGCTCCACCGGCAAGCCCAAGGGCGTGCTGCACACGACCGGCGGCTACATGGTCTACGCTGGCACCACCTTCAAGTACATATTCGACTACCACGACGAGGACGTCTTCTGGTGCACCGCCGACATCGGCTGGGTCACCGGCCACACCTACATCGTCTACGGCCCTCTCGCCACCGGCGCCACGTCGGTAATGTTCGAGGGCGTGCCCACCTACCCGGACGCCGGCCGTTTCTGGGACTGCTGCGTGAAGCACGGCGTTACGATCTTCTACACCGCCCCGACCGCCATCCGCTCGCTCATGCGCGAGGGAGAGGCCTGGCCCAAGAAGTACGACCTCTCGAAGCTTCGCATCCTGGGTTCCGTCGGCGAGCCGATAAACCCCGAGGCCTGGATGTGGTACCACAAGAACATCGGCGGCGAGAAGGCGCCGATCATGGACACCTGGTGGCAGACCGAGACCGGCGGCATACTGATCTCCCCGCTGCCCGGCGCGGTGGCCACGAAGCCCGGCTCCGCAACATTCCCGTTCTTCGGCGTGAAGCCGAAGGTCATCCGCGAAAACGGTTCCCCCTGCGGCGCGAACGAGGGCGGCTACCTCGTGATCGAGGAGCCGTGGCCGGGGATGATGCGCACGGTCTACAACCACCACGAGCGCTTCAAGGAGACCTACTTCCAGATGTTCCCGGGCCTCTACTTCACCGGCGACGGCGCGCGCGTGGACGAGGACGGCTACTTCTGGCTCATGGGGCGCGTCGACGACGTCATCAACGTCTCCGGCCACAGGATAGGCACCGCCGAGGTCGAGAGCGCCCTCGTCTCCCATCCGCTCGTAGCGGAGTCCGCGGTCGTGGGCTTCCCGCACGACATCAAGGGTCAGGGGCTCTACGCGTACGTTACGCTGAAGTCGGGCAACCAGCCCTCCGACGAGGTGAAGAAGATCCTCGTCACGCACGTTCGCAAGGAGATCGGGCCGATAGCCACCCCGGACAAGATACACTTCACCGACGCGCTGCCCAAAACCCGTTCGGGCAAGATCATGCGCAGGATCCTGCGCAAGATCGCCGAGGGCGATATCAGCAATCTCGGCGACACATCGACGCTCGCCGACCCGAACGTCGTGAACGCCCTGGTGGAGGGAAGGCAGTAGAACGCAGGGGGTGTCATCCTGGGCTTAATAGTCAAAAATGTGTGCTTTTTGAGCGTCATTTTGGCCGCACACAGAAGTACCAACGGAAGTAATTCCGTAGTTTATCGGGGGCAAGGCCTCGATGTTGTCGATAGTGTTGTTTAAGGCGCGAGAAGTAGCCTTCGAGGCCGTTAGTGGTTTTGGGTATTTCAGGGTCGTCGAGGTGGTGAAACATGTTTGGCAAGGCTTTGAGGAGCATGCTTCTGGCTCGTTTGAGATCGCTGAGGACCCATCCACGCTCAGGTATCTGGAGGAGTTTTTGTCCGTAACGATCTTCCCAGTGTTTAAAGTAGGCAATGAAGTTGTCGCGTTTTTCAATGGTATCGATGTAGGGCACGAGGAGGAAGATTTTACGCAGCAATTTTGCATCATGGCGTTTCGGGCGCATGCGGCACCACATGAGGCCCTGACGCTGAATATGGACCAGACATCGTTGGATGATGATCTTGGGCCAAATGGCCCGGAAGGTTCTGATGACGTTAGGATTGCCGTCCACAGTGCAGCTGCGGGGATTGAGGCCTCGGTCCTTGAGGGGCTGAAGAAAGGTTGTGAGCTGGCACTGTGAGCTTTCTGAAATGCCAAATTCCCCTGCGATGACGGAATGCGTTGCAGCATTGGAAATGGCGACGACGCTGACTCTCCGGTGAAGAAAGGTACCGTCAAATATGAGATGGCTGAAACCTGCAAAATTAGTGGATAGCTGAGGGGGCGTTGTGTTGAAATGTTGGGCAATGATGCGCCGAATCGTTGATTTACTGTGCCCGCTAAAGTCTTGGAGCTGACGAACGGCATAGCCCTCGACAAGCCATCTCTTGAACCATGCGAATTGTCTGATGCGTTTGTTTTTGGGGATGGTCCAGGAGAAGGAACGTCGGCAATCTTGACAATACCAACGTTGCCGACCGTTGGAATACGAGCCGTTTCGTTTGACGTTTGAGTCATGACAGCGGGGACACTTTTTTTATTCATGGTGACCAAAAGTTGAAATGGTTCAACTTTTATTGCAATAAACTATTGATAAGACACATTAATTACTCAGTTAGAGCACACATTTTTGACTATTAAGCCCAT
>DAONII010000257.1:0-2570 GCA_035405085.1 bacterium
CCCCAAAAAACGGGGCCGTCTGTTTTTGAGCGGGAGACGGGATTTGCCCCCTCCGCCTCACGGCTTCGGGGATTTCCTCGGCCACCCACCTGCGGTGGGTTCCCGGCCTCGGTCAACCCGCGTCCGAAACGAGTTTGATCTCTAGATACGGGGGCTATATATTGCTTGATCGCTTCAGCGTCGGCGCGAATGCTTTCGTGGCTTCAAGAAACGCCCGTCTTACACAAAAACAAACGGCCCCAAAAAACGGGGCCGTCTGTTTTTGAGCGGGAGACGGGATTTGAACCCGCGACATCAACCTTGGCAAGGTTGCACTCTACCACTGAGCTACTCCCGCATATTGTCAATTTTCACCGGACGGGATCTGCCCCTCCGGAAGCGCCCTGCGATAAAAAACGAAGAGCTAGGCTGTTCCCGCGGATTTTCAGAGCGCGGCTCATATCACCCCGCCGACGCCTTTGTCAAGCAGCCGCCTCTTCGCTCTTTCTGGCCACCTCCCTGAAGAAACCCACCGTGTAGTGAAGGCCGGAGATGACCGAAAACAGAAGCGCTGGCGCCATGAACAGCCACGCTATCAGGCGCCACTGTATTCCGAAGAACGGGTAGTGCAGGAGGAGGCCCACCACGGCTGTGGAGACGAACGCAGACTTGTATTTCCCGAGGCTGTCCGCCGCGATGACGATGCCCTCGTCGGCCGCTATCCCCCTCAGCGCAGTCACGGTGACCTCGCGGATGAAGAAGACCGCCACGAGCCAGGCCGGTATGCGGCCTATCGGGATCATCATTATCATCGCTACGAGGAAGAGCATCTTGTCGGCAAGCGGGTCTATGAACTTGCCGAATGTGCTCGTCAGACCCCTGCGGCGAGCGAGCCAGCCGTCGAGCATGTCGGAGCACATCGCTGCGGTGAAAACGAGCGCCGAGGCGAAGGAGAGCGTCCTGTTCGCGCGCACGTAAATTCCCTCGTCGTTCACGAAGAGCAGCAGGATGAGCAGGGCCGGCGCGGCCGCGATCCTGCCTATGGTTATCCAGTTGGGAAGATTGAGGAACTTGGTCCTGCTCAAGGCACCCCCGGTGTTCGCGCCTGCCTTAGCGCCGAAATTTAAAAGTACGCAGGGACCATTTCCCGAACCCGCAACTTTGTCAAAGGGATTGTACTCTCGCCGGCACTTTGCTAATTGCGCAGCATGAAGAGGAGCTTCGATCATCTGGTGATCGGCAGCGGAATAGCCGGCCTGACCTTTGCGCTGTCTGCAGCGAAGGGCTCGAGCGTCGCAGTGGTCACGAAGCGCTCGCTCGGCGAGGCCGCGACTGCCTACGCCCAGGGGGGGATAGCGGCGGTCGTCTCGGAGGCCGATTCATTCGAGAGCCACATAGAGGACACGCTCGAGTGCGGAGCGGGTCTGTGCCACAAGGACGTCGTTGCGACGATAGTTGGGGAGGGCCCGAAGGAGATAAGGCGGCTTTTGGATTGGGGCGTCCGATTCTCCCGCGGCGAAGAGACTCCACTCGACCTGACCAGGGAGGGTGGGCACAGCCACCGACGCGTCATTCACGCGGGCGATTTCACCGGCCGGGAGATCGAGGGTGCGCTCGTTTCCGCGGTGAAAGCCCACCCCAACATCGTCGTCTTCGAAAACCACATCGCGGTGGATCTCGTGACCACAGGCAAGCTCCTCCCCGGCCGATCCTCTTCTAACGAGTGCATAGGCGCTTATGTCCTCGACATAGATGCCAGGAGCGTGGAGGCGTTTGCGGCGACGAACGTCGTCCTGGCGACCGGCGGAGCAGGAAAGGTCTATCTCTACACATCCAACCCGGACATCGCATCCGGAGACGGCGTAGCCATGGCCGCGCGCGCCGGCGCGCGCGTCGCGAACATGGAGTTCGTTCAGTTTCATCCTACGTGTCTCTTCCACCCCCACGCCAAATCGTTTCTGCTGTCCGAGGCGCTAAGGGGCGAAGGCGCCAAGCTTCGCCTCGCAAACGGCGGTGAATTCATGTCGCGCTACGATCCGCGCGGAGACCTGGCGACCAGAGACGTGGTTGCGCGCGCCATAGACGCGGAGCTAAAGCGAAGCGGCGACGACTGCGTTTTTCTCGATGCCACGCATTTAGGTGCAAAGTTCATAGCGCGCCGCTTTCCCAATATATCGGAGCGGCTCACCCAGTTCGGCTTTGACATGTCGAGGGAGCCCATTCCGGTCGTTCCGGCAGCGCACTATTTCTGCGGGGGGGTCTCGGCCGACGTGGACGGGATGACTGACATAGAGGGGTTGTTCGCGTGCGGGGAGGTCGCATGCACGGGCCTCCACGGTGCCAACAGGCTCGCCTCCAACTCCCTCCTCGAGGCGGTTGTTACCGCCACGCGCGCGGCTGTTGCGGCATCGTCGAGGCCTTCGGGTCGAAGGCATCGGGCCCTTGAGATCCCCCCATGGGACACCTGCGGCACGACGGATTCCGACGAGGAGGTCGTCATATCCCAGAATTGGGACGAGATCAGGCGCACGATGTGGAACTATGTCGGCGTCGTAAGATCCAACAAACGCCTGGACAGAGCTCTCAGGAGG
>DAONII010000258.1:0-2561 GCA_035405085.1 bacterium
AACAGGCGTTGAACATCATCCAACTGGCGCCGAAACCACAGTTCCCGGTCATGGGCATCGTTTAGTTGCGTCTTGAGTAAGTCGATTTGAACCTGTAGCGCTGCTACGGTTTTGGCTGTATCAAGTTGACTCACGTCTTCTGTATCGACATGAATTTGGTTGGCACCACCTGGATTTATTCCTGCATCGCGAACTGGGTCGTTGCCTGCATCGATGCAGGGCTCACCGAATGCACGAACCATCTCGGATGTATCGATTCCCTTGCTGCCGTTTGGCTGGATCGCCGCTGAAAGCTTGCCTTCCCGGATGGCTCGCTGAATCGTGGTCCGCCCCATGCGCCATGTCCGGGCCGCTTCGCTGATTGAAAGAATTGCCATCGCTACACCTGCATCGGTTGCCTGCATCAAGGTGTAGCACGCTGTCTGTATCGATGCAGGCTATCCGCCTTTCCATCAAATAAGATTTCTGTTGCCGCTCGGCTTTGTGTCGGGCGCTTTCGTCGGCTGGCGGGTTCCTGGCCGCTCTCAATAGTTGGGCGATCAGCCAATGTCGTAGTCAATCCTGATTACTGATTACAGGATGGGAGTTGTCACGCACCTCCAGGCCGCGCCCGGCGCTGGGCCTCGCGCGGTGGCGGGGGGCGGTGATCGTCCGGACCTCGAACGCCGCGCCGAACCGGACCGATCGGACCGTTTGGCACGATTTGTCTCATGTTTTACAACGCATAATGCTGCAAATCACCAGCGGCAAAAAGCAAAGCGACGAAGGAGAAGGAGCGGCGCGTTTTGGCGACCGAGTGTATTTGCTTTGTTAGGGTACACCGCCGTTTAGTTTCTTTTCTATATGTTCTATCAAAGACATGACGCTTCTACAGAACTCTAGTGCTGGTATGCTTTTGCTCTTTAAGTAGCCGAAGTGATATCCCTCTGGAAGGACAGGACTCGACTTCGTAATTGCGAGGGGGTAGTGGTGTGTGTTTTTCTTTCTGAGTTCGTAGAGAGTCTCTAAGCATCCGTCGAGAGCTGATGTCTTTACGAATGATGGATTTTTCCTGTTTTGATCAATTCGAACGTATTGTCGCAGAATAGAAAGCATGTCTTGGCCTTCGATGTATTCGCCTATTTCAGGGTCGGGATAGGCCGTATGGGCTGCAAGCGCCTTTATTTCAAAATAGCTATACACCGCGTTGAGATATGCACTCATCAGCCATCGAAACCGTGAGCGGTTTGACTCTCTGGAGGCTAGCTCTAGAAAAAATGCACACTCCTCAATTTTGTCCCGTGGTGAGGCAAGTGCCGACATATCTGCCGACATAATCTCGTCAATGGTTATGGTCTCCCGATGCTTTGCCATAGTCTGTGTGCTCTAATGGGACGACGGATAAGCGGCGAGTCCGAATAAAATGAAATTTTAGGCGGGCGAAGTCCGTTTGATTCGCGTGGTTGGGCGGACGCGAAGCGCTGGTTATTACCCACAAGTTAGGTCTACCCCTATTTACTATGTTTAGCTGTAACTTGAATCATTTTCGCGGGAACAATCCGTCTTTTTTTATCTTTTCATTAGCTTTCGCCAGTTTCCTCTTTGCTTGATTTCCCGCCTTCTCTATTTCAGACACTAAGTATCTTACGTTCCCATCAATCTCGTTCTCAGACATCATGTCTGGTGTAATAAATATTTCGCCTTCCTCGTCTGTAGAGTACTGATTTAAAGTTATGTAAACAGCCCATCCTTTAGTTACGGCACCAAACGAAGCCATTTCCTACCTCCGTCGTATATTGGGTATTTCTGCACAAAGGTATCCCATATTTTACAGGTTTAGCCATAAGCTCACGCATCAGACCTCTTGAGTTTGCCATCACACCTATACTGGATAAAATGCGCCCTACGGTCCCGTGTCGCCCGGCCCGCCCCGCGCAACCCCTTGAATCGCCGGTGCCCCGCCCGCGCCGACACGAGACAGAACGGGCCACTCGGGCGGTCGCGGCGCGTTTTTTCCGGCGCGCGCCGTCGGGCGCCGCCGGACTGGACGGCGCTCGACCACACGCGGCGGCGCCGATGTGCCGCCGACGAGTAACCCACCCCGAAGCGGGGTGGGTTTTTTGTTGTCCGCTGCCAGGACGGCCCAGGATGGCATTCTAGGGGTCACCTCACGAAACGGAAAAAATCGTACGCTAAGGACTCTCAATCCTTTTTAGACAAAGACTTACAAGAGCCGCCTGCTTCCGGTGTCAGGTTGGAGCACACCTTAACTGGGCGTCAGCTAGAGGCCGAAAATGCGTCAGGTTAGAGTCAATTTCAGGCTTTTTCTGACACTTGTGGCGCAACCTCTTAGGCTTCAACCTGACACCTTGGCGCTTAACGTACAGTTTTTTCCGTTTCGTGAGCAGACCCCTTCTAGCGCCTCTCTGGCCGGGGCCAGGGGAAATGAGCCCCTTGGTCCTTCCGTGGCGTTCTGGCACCTCTGGCGCGGTTTTGAAGCGAAAAGTCGAAGGGGTGTTGTCCTCGCCCCTTTCCCCGCCGGTTTCTTTATGGGCCGGTTGTCGCTGTCCTTCCCCGTAGTC
>DAONII010000259.1:0-2559 GCA_035405085.1 bacterium
AAAACTTGAATTCAACGCCCACAGGCGCTGGATACCCTCCGCGGATTTCCGTTACAGCTGGATAAACGACGGAAACCGGCGCACCGGCGCCGGAACCTCGCAGCTCTTCTACATCCTATACGAACCGCACCGGCTCACCTTCGACGCGAGGTTCGAATACTTCACGTTCCGCAATCCGACGACCGATTACTGGTCGCCTGAGAATTACTGGAGCACCACCGCGACCATACACTGGCGCCATTTCTTCAACCCTCACGGAATGTATTTCGGAGCGCTTGAGCGCTACTACGGCCTGCAATACCGCTTCCAGATCGACCGCGGAAACTTTCCGTTCAACGGCGGGGCGTTCGAATTCCACTACGACTTCAACCGACGGCTGGGCATTCACTTCGAGGCGCGCGGGGGCAGAAGCCAGGTCTACTACGACTTCGGCTCCGACCTGCGCATGACGGCGAGGTTCTGATGGGCGCAGCCGCAAAGTCATTCGTATTTCTCGTTTCGATAATCGCGATCATAGTCTACGCGATCGTTCGCATAGTCCTGACGGTGCTGCTCTCCCACCAGTACGGACCGATAGACCGCCTATTCAGCGTGATGCTCCTGTCGGCGGAGCTCTTTATTCTGATGCACGCCGCCGGCTACGCGGTCTCGCTTCTCAGGGCCACCAGGGCCAGGGACATCGGAGAAATTCCGGTGCCCCCGCTGCCCTACCCGCCGCCGAAAGTCGCGATACTCGTCGCCGCACGCCACGAACCTCGCCGGGTGCTCGAGGAGACATTCAGAAACCTGACGAACCTGCGCTACCCGTCCAAGGCGATCTACTTTCTGGACGACTCCTCCGACGAGGGATACCTGAGGGAGGCGGAGGATATCTGCGAAAAGTTCGGCCTCGTGCTCTTCAGGCGAAAGGAGAGACACGGAGCCAAGGCGGGCATAGTCAACGACTGCCTCAAGACCCTGGAGGAGAAATACGTGGCGGTATTCGACGCGGACCAGAGCCCGCTGCCCGGCTTTCTCGACCCCCTGATCCCGATACTCGAAGCGGATCCGAAACTCGCCTTCATACAGACGCCGCAGTTCTACTCCAATCACGATGCGAGCCACGTGGCGAAAGGGGCCGCGTTCCAGCAGGCGGTATTCTACGAGTACATCTGCGAGGCCAAGGGCACCCACGAGTCGATGTTCTGCTGCGGCACTAACGTGGTCTTCCGAACCGAGGCGCTGCGCTCAGTCGGGGGCATGGACGAATCGGTAGTCACGGAGGACTTTGCCACGTCCGTCAAGCTGCACATCGGGGGATGGAAATCCCTCTACTACAACCACGTGGGAACCTTCGGCATGGGGCCTGAGACGCTGGCCGCCTACTTCAAGCAGCAGTCGCGCTGGGCGCGCGGAACCATAGGCGTGCTGCGAAAAGTCGTATCGAACCTGTTCCGGCACCCCTTAAGGCTCCGCGTCTCGCAGTGGTGGGAGTATCTCCTGTCCTCGACGTACTATTTCGTGGGGCTCGCGTTTCTGCTCCTGATGATCTGCCCGCTGGGCTACATCTTCCTCGACGTACCTTCCTTCTTCATCCACACCGACATATACATATCGGTCTTCGTTCCCTATTTCGCGCTGTCTCTCGGGCTGTTCTTCGTAACCCTGCGCGCCCGTAAATACCGGGCCGGCGAGCTCTTCACCGGCCAGATCCTCACCTACATAGCGTTTCCGATCTTCATCGCCTCATCCGCCATGGGCCTCTTGGGCATACAGGGAACCTTCGGCATAACCGACAAGGGGCGCGGCCGCGCGATGCCCTGGCTCTCGCTCTGGCCGCAGTTCGCGTTCATGTTTCTCAACTTCACCGCCCTCGTGTGGGGAATAAACCGATTCTGGTACGAGCGCGAGATATCGATAATAGTCAACTGCGTATGGGCTCTCTACCATTTCGTGATCATGTGCGGTATATTCTATTTCAACGAGGAGCTGGCGGAGGCGGCGACTTGAGAATAACCGGAAAAAAAATCGCGATAGCGGCCTTGGGTGCAAGCGCCGCTGCGCTCCTGGTCTGGATCTTGAGCCCTTCCCCCTTCGTTCACGCAGACGGCACCGAGCTTCGCAGAGGATGGAGGGGCTTCGAGGTGCGCGGCGCAGCTCTGATGGACGACTCGACGCTATGGGACGCGGCCGCCACGGCTCCCGATCCCCTGGGAATCTCGGAACGCGATGTCGCTTTCAGCGCGGTCGGCGATACGAACTCCGTCAGGCTTGCCCTGAAGACCGACTACTTCATCGACGAGGACGGCAAGCCCAGGGAGGCGGGTTTCGATTTTCTGAACAGGGTGATCTCCCATGCGGAGAGATTCGGCCTGCTCGTGCTGATCGACATTCACATACCCGCCGGTGGGGGAGTGCAGGACTACCGCGAAAGCCAGGCGGCGAAAGAGTTCTGGGCGAGCCCGGCGCTGAAGGACAGGTTCGTCGAGGGATGGAAGGAGATCGCCTCGAGATACCGCAACGACCGAAGGATACTCGGATATGAACTGATGAACGAACCTGCCGGCGACCCGGACGCAT
>DAONII010000260.1:0-2549 GCA_035405085.1 bacterium
ATGCTTTCTTTTTTCGTCTTCATGCCACCTTTATACATCTTATCCTCCGCCTGCGCAAAGGCGATAAATCGGAATGACACAGGACAAACGGTGTGTCATCCTGAGGCCATGCTGCCTGAAAGGCCGTTGTTGCCGAAGGATCTCGTGTACTAGGAGATTCTTCGCCTGCGGCTCAGAATGACACAAAGGGGGGGGGATGAAGCTCGGCGTTATGAGCGACACGCACGGAAACCTAAACCTGATGCAGCGCGCGGCGGACAGGATGGTGAATGAGTTCCATGTGGACGCCATCGTTCACCTTGGGGATGACTGCGCGGACGCGGCGACGATGGAGAGAAGGAACACGCCGCTGTTCGCGGTCCCTGGGATGTACGAGGCGGCCTGGAACGACGGCTCCATTCCCCACCGCCGCGTAGAGGATTTCGGCGGCGTTCTTTTCATGCTCTCGCATACGCCCACGAAGGACGGCCACGACTTCCCGGGTGACCTAAAGCCCGAGCAGGCCTCGTCGAAGCATTCATGCCGCGTGCTCATGCACGGTCACACGCACGCCCACCGCGCGGTGGAGGGGGAGGATGGGCTGATAATAATATGCCCGGGACACTTGAAGTCCGCCGAGGACCGCGGGCGCCCCGCGTCGTTTGCGATAGTCGACGTGAATTCGGAAAAGATAGAGGTGGATTTTTACGAGGCCTCCGGTTCGCTTTTCGATTCGAGTTCTTTTGTCATCGGCGGGAGCGGCCGTTGATAAGCAGTTCAATGTTATCCTTCGCCCACCTCTTCGCTTCGGCGAACATCGGATAGCGGTGCTCGAGTTCCTTGAACTTCGCCGTGTGCACGCGGCGCCTGGAGCCTACCCTTTCCTCCCCGGCCACCTGGTGGCACATCTCGTGATAGACTATCGCCTCCACGAAAAACCTGGGTATCGACGGGCAGTCCAAACGCGGGTGGATCGTGATCATCCTGCTTCGTCCGCAGTAGCTGCCGAGGGTGATGTGGCTGCCCCTCCTGCGCCTGCGGGAGGAGGCGCCCCTGCGCCCCCACGTGATGCTGGCCTCCACGGAGTTGCCGAAGAAGCGGCGGTTCAGCTCCTCCATGATCGAGGCGAGGTCGTAGATGCCGCCGGCTGTCACTATCCTGCGGTGCCTGTGGCGCTTCGCGCCGACGTCGGTTGCAGACGGGAATGGGAGCGATATCTGCTTCATCTCTCTTTCGGCTTTCTCTTCACGAAGAATTCGTTTGAATACGCCGGCGGTATGGAGAAGTCCTTGCTAGTGAATATCACGAGCCTGTATTTGCCGTGAGGCTTGTCCTCCGGTATCTCCCACGAATAGTCGATCGATTCCCCCGTCTTTACAGAGGCGGACTTCGGCTTTTTCTCGAGCTTCGTTCTGTCGCACCAGCAACCCTTTCGGTAGCGCTCGGTCCAGACGTTCTTGACGAGCCTTAGCTTTCCGTAGTCGTTGTTCGTTATCCTTGCCGTGACCGTTTCGCCGCGCCTGTATTCGTTTTTGTCGGTCACCGCCGACCATGCCGGATTTGGGTTGTTCTCGGTGCCGAGCAGCACGCGCTTTTTTGCTGTGGGTTCGCGCCAGGGGCGAACGGGGCCCGTGTCCACGTGCACGAAGTTGTAGCGCGGGTAGATGCCCACGCCTCCCCTGCCGAGCGACTTCGCGAACTCGAAGAGCTCCTCCTCGGTGACCTCGTCGAGATGTATGTCGGCAGCGACGCCCTTCGTATGCAGGCTCTCCGAGGCGACTCCCCGCCCGGATTGCTTTAGCTGCCTGTTGTAGGACGGTGAGCGGTAGCCCGATATGAGCTCGACGGTCTCCGCCTCGAAGTGGTCCTGTATGAGGTCGATGAGTTCGACGAGCCTGGGTTCGATAGGGTGAGTCGAGCCGTCGCCACGGGAGCGGAAGATCCGCTCTATCTCCTTCATCCCCTCCGGGAGGTAGCGGCCTTTCTCCCGATAGACGATCTCGCGGTACTCCTTTTCGTGGTAGTTCGAGATCGCGACCTTTCCGTCCCCTCTTTTGGGTGCAAGGCCCTTTTCTGCTCCTGGAGCCGATGCGGCTAAGAGGATGATCGCAGAAAACGCAATGATATTAAGTGGTTTTATCATAAGCCGTTTAATTTTCATTTCCGGGGAAACTTTGGGGTGCCGGCAGCCGATAATAGGGGAGAGACCCAATGAGCACAAGACCCTCTTACATAGTGGCCGCCCTGGCCTGCCTGTTCATTATGGCTTACACGGCGCCGAACCTCGAGAGCTCGGCCCTTCATGACGGGGCGTTTCGGCTCACCGGCGACGGTGCCATATCCATATTGGATGTGCACACCGGCGAGGAGCTCTCGATCGTCTATCGCGACGGCGAGGGGCGCTACGACCCGGCCTCCCTCGAGGCGGTGGACCGGCTGCTTCGCTGCCACGGCGACGGTACCGAGCATCCGATATCGCTCAAACTCATCGAGCTGGTCGACCACATTCAGGACAAATTCGATGCCGAGCGCGTGCTCGTGGTATCGGGCTACCGTTCCCCGGATTACAA
>DAONII010000261.1:0-2548 GCA_035405085.1 bacterium
AGCGGATCGTTTCCTCCCGTATCATCGGCGCGCTGTATTCGTAGGGGTCTTCAACCGGCTTTCCCTCCTCGATCCTTTTCTGTCTATCCTTCTCGTATCTTTCCCAGTGCGGGTCGGTCTCGGGGGCCAGGTCGGATGGGTGCTGCGTGTACTGGTCTGCCGGGAGGTAGAGCGGTTGTCCGGGCACCTGCTCGATCTGCTGCGCCTCCGTATCCTGCGGCGCCTTTTTCTTTCGCGCCTCAGCTTCTTTGAAGACGCACAGCATCGAAAGTGCCGCGAGGAAGGCTATCGCTGTCTTCATCTTTTTCTCCTTTTGCCGGAAGGCTATCACAACGAAGCCGCATCCGCCAGCCTCCAGACGTACCGAAACGCCGGCTCGCAGAACCCGTATTTTATGGCCTTGAAGGTTGGCGGCCGTCTGGCCTATAATCGGTTCCCCCAAGAGGGCCGGCAGATATGAAGCGCAAGGCGCACGCGATAATAATGAGGAGGACCGCCTACGGCGATGCGGACTGGATCGTCACCTTCTTCGACCGCGAATACGGGCGCCTGAGCGGGATAGCCAGATCCGCCCGCTCTTCGGTGAAGAGGTTCGGAGGCGCGCTGGAGCCCGGCACCCTCTCCGAGATAACCTTCACGGCGCGCAATGGCTCGGGGCTTGTCCGCCTGGACGAGGCGAGGGTCCTCGCCAGTCCCAACGGCGTGTTGAAATCTCTGGAGAGGATAGCGGCGATGGCCAGGGCGCTCGAGCTCTCGCTCGCCTTTCTGCAGGAGGGTCAGCCCGTCCCGGACAAGTTCGACCTTCTGGCAGGGTGGATATCGAGGATTGCACTCGGCGATCCCACGGCTTCCGAATCCCTGATGTTCGAGCTGGAATGGCTTAAGCTCTCGGGCTTCGGTCCCGGCCTGGATGCCTGCTCCGTGTGCGGATCTTCGGTTTCCGCGGAGACGCGCGGAGCCTGGTCCTTCGACGTGGAAAGGGGAGGGCTCGTCTGTCACTCGTGCGCTTTGGGAATAGGCCGCAGGATACGATTGACGGAGGGTGTCCTTGGGGCGCTACGAGGAGTAAAAGGCGCCGACACTGACAGCGAGTGCACCTCCGCGGCGTGCGAAGTGGTCGCAAGGTATGTGGAACACGTTGTAGGAAGGCCACTCAAGGCGTGGAGCGTGGTTTAAACGACATGAGAGTTCTGAGCGACAGACCTGAGGTATGGCCGTATATACTGGCCTCGCTTTTCTTCCATCTGCTCCTGGTCTTCCTGCTGCCGTGGGGAATCGCTCCTGCCGGATTCGACGAAAAACCGATAGAGGTCTTCGCGATCGAGGATGTGCCTGAGCACAGGTCGGGTAAAACCCCCTATAGAATAGCCGACATAGCCAGACCCGCCGTCGAGCAGAAGCCCAAGGATGCCAAGTTTCTCGGGATGTACGACAGCGCCGTTCCCGAGGAGCAGGTGGGCGTGAGCCGTTCAAAGGGCGAAGGGGGCCAGGGAGGTAAGTTGAAGACCAGGATCGGCGAGGCCGGGCCCGGAAGAAAGTCCCCTGAGGCGGGGCGGCCCAAGAAGAGCAGAAAGAAAGCCTCAACCGGTACCGATCGCCTCTACGCCTTCAACAAGGATCTCTTCACCGACTCCGAGGGTCCGAGGCGGGGCGTCGAGGAGGAGGGCTCTGTTGCGCCCGGCGCCCCCGGCGGGATGGACGACTTCTACCCCGACTTCAGGCGAGGGGCGCACACCTATCTCAACGTCCTGCGCTATCCGGGGGTCGAGTACTTCGTGCGAATGAAGCGCGCTTTCAAGATCGCCTTCAACCCTTCGCCTTCCCTCGGCGAGCACTTCTCGCGAAATATAGTCAGCCGCGGTTCGGTCGAGGTCGTCCTGGGCGTTTCGGTGGGCCGCGACGGAAACCTCTCCGAGCTCTTCGTCTTCCGCTCATCGGGGATACCGGCGTACGATCAGGAGTCGATGCGCACAGTTCGCGTCTCGGCACCGTTCGCAAGCCCGCCGGGCAAGTTCCTCTCCGACGACGGGATGCTCAGGATGACCTGGACGTTCACCGTCTATCTCTAATCTTTCCCCCTCCCTCCTACCTTTCGTAAGGCGGATATTCGGGCTCGGTGTGCATCTGCAGTTATATTAATTTAAATAATATGCAAAATCATAACAAATAATTTCAAAGAATATGCCTTTTCGTGGATAATCCCTCGCGTATCAGGGGCCCCCCGGTATCCGGTTTCTTGGATGGTCTAACAGAAACGAAGGGCGGCGCGAGTCGCCAAAACGACAGGAGGATGCCATGAAGAAATTCCTTTTGAAGGTGAAGAAGTGCCTGCTCTCGGCAATCGCCATCGTTCCAATCGCCGTAGCCGGCTGCGGTTCGGCGGGCACCGGGGATTTCACCGACGAACAGTCGGCTGTCTCCCCGGGGGCGGATGCGTTTGCGGTGGCCATCGCCGGCGGCGGGCCGATGGACGAGGCGGGCGATGAGTTTGCAGAGGGTGCCCAGGCCGACATGAACGTGGCCATGATGAACGTCCTCTCGGAGAAGG
>DAONII010000262.1:0-2540 GCA_035405085.1 bacterium
CAAGCGCATCGGTGACGTTCACGTCGACCCCACCGGTCTCTCCGGAGGCAGGCGCCGGGACGTTGACCAGGATGCCGGACGAAGTGGACGACACCACCGTAGCGGAGAGGCCGCCGAAGGTGACCACGGGGTTTGACGGAAAGTTGCTCCCGCGAACCGTGACCTCGTTTCCGCCCCATACCGTGCCGGCCGAGGGATCCACCGAGGAGATGCTTAAGCTCCTGCCGAGCTCCTGACACTGGGTCACGAACAGCAACAGCGGTAAGAGACAAAAAAAGATCGACGCTCTTCGGCGCATGGGTACCTCCTCCGTTAGGTAAACGGATACTATCTTTGTACGCCCAAAAACCCAAGTTTTTTGAACCAGGCTGCACGCCCGCATCGGGCAAGGCGGCCCGAACCGGATCATCCCGACGCTTCGAAGTTGAATTGCGCCGCGCACTCTGGCAGGCTATCTTGCATGGGCTTTAACTGCGGCATCGTGGGTCTCCCAAATGTCGGAAAATCAACGCTTTTTAACGCTATGACCGCAGCGGGGGTGCCCGCGGAGAACTATCCCTTCTGCACGAAGGACAAGAACACCGGGATGGTGCCGGTGCCGGACAGCCGTCTTGCGGAGATCGCCTCCATATTCAAGCCGGAGCTGGTAATCCCCACGCAGGTCGAGTTCGTCGACATAGCCGGGCTCGTCGAGGGTGCGCACAAGGGCGAGGGGCTCGGAAACAAGTTTCTGGGGCACATCAGGAACGTGGACGCGATAGCGCACGTAGTGCGCCTCTTCGATGCACCGGACGTCGTTCACAACTACCCCGATATCGACCCGATCCGCGACATAGAGGTCGTGAACACCGAGCTCATGCTCGCAGACCTGGACTCGGTGATGCGCCGATGGCAGAAAATAGCCAACTCGGCCAAGACCGGCGACAAGGAGGCGAAGAAGGAGCTCGCCCTCCTGAAGAAACTAAAGGAAGCGCTGGAGGCCGGCAGGCCCGCGCGCGAGGCGGGCGCGGCACCTGAGGAGGAGCACCTCCTCGCCGATCTGGGGCTAGTGACCGACAAGCCGGTCATCTATGTGTTGAACGTAAACGAGGACGATGTTAAGAGCCCCTCGGAGCGGGTGAAAAGGACGCTCGAGAAAACGCAGCGGGAGGGGGCTGCCGCGATAGAGATATGCGGCTCCATAGAGGGTGAACTTGCCGACCTCCCCGACGAGGAGAAGAGCGCGTTCCTTAACGACCTGGGCCTAGAAGAGGCCGGGCTGCCGCGGCTCATACACGCGGCTTACCGCCTCCTGGACCTCGTCACGTTCTTCACGAAGGACGGCCCGGAGGTACGCGCCTGGACGGTGAAGCGCGGCACGAAGGCCCCCGCAGCGGCGGGAAAGATACACACCGATTTCGAAAAGGGCTTCATAAGGGCGGAGGTCTACTCCTGCGAGGAGCTCATGAAAGCCGGATCGGAGCACGCACTCAAGGAGCAGGGGCACATAAGGGTCGAGGGTCACGATTACGCGATACGCGACGGCGACGTCGTGCATTTCAGGTTCAACATTTAATCAAGACGGTCATCCCGGGCGAAGCCGGGGGAACCGGTCGGGGGTAACAGATGAAAACAAAAAATCTCGTCACCGTCGCGCTCTTCGGCTCGGCCTGGGGACTTATGGAGGCCACGCTGGGCGGCCTTCTGCACTTCATCCACTTCCCCTTCACCGGCACGATCATGGCGTCAATAGGCTTCGCCCTGCTCTTCGCGGCGATGCGGGCCGGGCTGAATCCTTCGGCCCTCGTCGGGGTGAGCTTCGTGGCGGCATCTTTAAGTTCCTAGACGTCTTCCTCTTCAACGCGTCGCCGTTCGACTTCCTCATCACCAACCCGGCGGTCGCCATCGCCTCCCAGGGCCTGGCCTTCGCCGCGGTCTTCTGGAGAGGCCAGTCGCATGCGCGGGCGATGGAGCTCGCGCCGCGCTTCCTTTTGGCAGCGGCCGCGTCGATGGTCCTTTTCAACGTCGTCTCCGTTTTCGCCTTCGGCAAGCAGACATACCACACGCAGATGTTCGTCAACGCGGCGCTGATCCAGCTCCCGGCGACGGCGCTCGGCGCTACCGCCCTCTCGCTCGTCGCGGGCAGGATTCGCCTCGCCGCCTCGATAGGGTCGCGCGCCGCCGCCGCTGCCGGCTTAGCGGCGCTGGCGATAGCAGCGCGCCTCGTTTTCTAGCCGCGCTCTCTTTGGCCGTCGGGCACCGCCATGCACATCTTACTCTGCGACAAAATCGATTCGGGGAAGAGCGCGTTCCTCGTGGAACTGCTGCACAGGCTGGATGCGGCGAAGGAGGCGGCAAGCGGATGGGCGACGCCCGCCTTCATCGAGGGCGGAGAGAAGCGCGGCCACGACTTCGTCGCGATAGAGAACGGCCAGATAAAGAAACGGATCCCGTTCACGCGCATGCACCCGTTTCCCTCCTCGGCGTCCTTTTCCTATCTCGCCGGCGATTCCCCCGAAGCGGCCGCCTTCAGGGCGTGCCCGTATCATTTCAACTCGGAG
>DAONII010000263.1:0-2540 GCA_035405085.1 bacterium
ATTCCGGTCTGAATCGTACCGGGGAATACGGCTGCATTCCCTAACACGGCGTTCTCGCCGGCGACCCTGCCCTCCAAATTCGCGAGATCTCCGTAAGGCGCATGAACCGGCTTGCCGGTTATTAGGTTTTCGACCTCGACGCAATCCCCGGCCGCATAAATGCACGGATCGGATGTGCTCATGTGTTTGTCGACCACGATCCCCCCGGTCGATCCCACCTTCAATCCCGCTTTCGCAGCAAGCGCACTGTTGGGCTTCACCCCTATCGCAACTACAGCCAGCTCACAGGGCAGCTCGGTGCCGTTTGAGAGCTTGACCCCCGCCAGCTTCGAGCCCTCTCCCAAAAACGCGGAAACTCCGTTTTCGGTGAAGACGTTCACAGACCTGCTACGCAGATGGTTCTCCACGATCTTCGCCATATCCCAGTCCATGAAGGCCAACAGCTGCGGGAGGAGTTCCACCACGGTGGTGTCTATCCCGGCCAGGTGAAGGGCCTCGCAGGTCTCTATCCCTATGAGCCCACCGCCCACCACCACCGCCTTCTTTATTTTCTTCTCGTCGCGGATCCTTCGAAGGAAATCGGCGTCGCGCATGCTCTGGAGGGTGGTCACCCCGTCGAGATCCACACCCGGGACCGGCGGATAATTCGGAAGGGAACCGGTGGCTATAACCAATGAATCATAGGGAAGATCGTATTCGTTTCCGCCTCGCAGATCCTTGCAGCGAACGATCTTGCGGGAGCGGTCTATTGAAACGGCCTCCGTCTGCGTCCTGGCCACTATGTTCTTGGCCTTCATGAAGAAGGACGGATCGCGCACGACGCCCGTGGGAGTGCAAAGCAACATGTTCCTGTCATCGAAGAAACCGCCCACGTAGTACGGATAACCGCACGATGCCATCGAGAGCTCGGCACTCTTCTGAACAAGGGTTATCTCGGCCTGCTCGTCGAGCCGCCTGGCCTTCGCAGCGGCCTTGGGGCCGGCCGCCGAACCGCCCACCACGACTATCCTCTTTGCATTCATCCCTTTTCCTCCCGGCCCTATCGATCCTGACGCTTTACGACCACCGAACCGACTGGATAGCCTATTCTTTCGGCTATGACCCCGCACTTGACTTTCAAAAGAAAGAAGATCGGGCGATTCTCGTCGCTGAGCGTTTCGTAATTACCCTGCCCCTTGGCGATGATCATGTCCGACTCGGCGTATAGTTTCAAAAAATCATCTCCGCAGTCTGATATGACCGTCCCCGGCGCATCCGATCCGTTTTCCACCACTGCGACCATATCGTGCAGACCTGCGACCCTCGCATCCTCTGCCGTAGCATCGTTGATCACGGGGGCGCCCCTGACGGCCAGGGTGACCTTGTTTAGAGGAAGCCTTTCTATGAGAAGGCGATCGAGGACAATCTCTCCGGCGTTGTCTGCAAGATAGAGTATCCTTTCCGCAGCCCGAACGGCTTCCTTGAAAAACCCGTAATCGCCCGCGATCTCTTCATCCAGCGCACACGCAAGGGATTCCTTTATCTCGTCCTCTGAGAACCCGCTCTTGGCGCCCAGGTCCATCAGGTTGCCTGCGATCGAAAACTTTACAGCCGCCTCGAGCGGGTCGATCGATTCGTTAACGAGGAAAGAAAGGCGCGGCAACAGGGCGAGCGCCGTTCGGTTGGCGGCGTCCTTCACTTCCCTGTAGGGATCGGCGACCCCCGTCAGGGAACGCAGCCTGCGGTGAATCTGCTGTGCAAGAAGCGGCGGAGTCTCATCCATGTTCATGCGGCCGGCCCACAGCATTACCTCCCGCACGACGCTCTCGTGGAACGACGGATCGGCGGAGATCATCCTGGAGGCGTCCAGGGCCTGTCGTATGAAACACGGGATGCAATCCAGGGTGGTACGCACTTTGAGCCAAACCTCTTTTCGTCTGGAGAATTGACGCAGGCTTCCAGGAAAAAAATATCCAAAGCAACCACGGAATCAGGATCGCTTCAGAGCCAGTGCCCTTCGACGTCGGCGGAGCCCGCCTCCGAGAGCTTGCCCTCGCGGTAGAGCTTCAGCGCCTCCGCCACGCTTGCGGCCTCCGATGTGTATACCTTTACTCCGGCGGCCTGGAGGACGCGAAAAGCCTTGGGGCCGCAGTGGCCCGTCACCAGCGCACCTGCGCCCGACTGCGCGACCTTCTGTGCCGACTGGACGCCGGCGCCCTGCGCCGCGTTCATGTTGATCTCGTTGTCCACGACCTCGAAACTCTCTTTTTCCAGGTCATAGACTATAAACTTGGGGGCCCTGCCGAAGCGGCTGTCGAGCGCAGACTCCAATTCATCGCCCGAAGCGGTAAAGGCTATCTTCATCCGTCCTCCCTCTGATTTGTGATCAGCCAACTCGCGTGAGCGTCGCACCGCAGTCGGGGCAGGCCATTCCGGCACAGGGGATTCCCCTCTCATGCGGAACACGAAGACCGCACTTAGGACAAATGCACTCGCCTCCAAGCCCGGCGGCTGTCCCACCCATCCGGCCTCGGCCTCCGGCGCCACCACCTCCGGCACCA
>DAONII010000264.1:0-2529 GCA_035405085.1 bacterium
GAAAGAGGTAAATAAAAATGCGCTATACGAAGATGCTTATTCCGACGCTCAGGGAGACCCCGGCGGAGGCCGAGGTCGTTTCGCATCAGCTCATGATGAGGGCCGGCTACATCCGGAAGGTGGCCGCCGGCGTCTACACATATCTGCCGCTCTGCCTCCGCGTCCTTCGGAAGATCGAGCGGATAGTGAGGCAGGAGATGGAGGCCTCGGGCGCCCAGGAGCTTTTGCTCCCGGTGGTGATGCCGGCGGAGCTATGGATAGAGACCGGCCGCTGGGCGGTCTACGGCAAGGAGCTCTTGCGCTTCCGCGACCGCCACGACCGCGACTTCTGCATAGGGCCGACGCACGAGGAGGCGATAACGGACCTCATCCGCAACGAGATCCGCTCCTGGCGCGACCTGCCGAAGAACTGCTTCCAGATACAGACGAAGTTCCGCGACGAGGTCCGCCCGCGCTTCGGTCTGATGCGCGGCCGCGAGTTCATAATGAAGGACGGCTACTCCTTCGACCGCGACGAGGCCGGCGCGCTGGCGAGCTATGAGGTCATGTACGGGGCGTACAAGCGCATCTTCACGCGCTGCGGGCTCTCCTTTCGTCCGGTCGAAGCGATGACCGGCTCGATAGGCGGCAGCAAGTCGCATGAGTTCCAGGTGCTGGCCGGCTCCGGCGAGGACGAGATCGTCGCGTGCAACAGCTGCGAGTACGCGGCGAACGTGGAGAAGGCGGAGCTGAAGCCAGGGAACGGGGAGCAGGGAACAGGGAACAGGAAGGGCGAATTCAAGAAAGTGGCGACACCCGGGCAAAAATCGGTCGAAGAGGTCTGCGGGTTTCTCAAGGTGACGCCCGAGGAGCTCGTCAAGACGCTCATCTTCGACACGGATCAGGGACCGATAGCTGGCCTCGTGCGCGGCGACCATACGCTCAAAGAGGCGAAGCTCAAGGACGCCATAGGCGTCGAGTGGTGCAACCTAGCCGAGGAGCGCACCGTGGCGGAGGTCACGAAAGCTCCGTCGGGTTTTGCCGGGCCGGTCGGGCTCTCGATACCCGTTTACGCAGATTACGCGGTTGCGGGGATGGAAGGGTTCGTCGTCGGCGCGAACGAGGCCGACGCGCACCTGACGAACGTCTCGCTGGCCGACTTCAAGGTCGAGCGCTTTCTGGACATCCGCCGCGCCTGTGCCGGCGATCGCTGCCCGCGATGCGAAGGGGGCGTCTACGAGGAGCACCGCGGGATAGAGGTAGGGCAGGTCTTCTTCCTGGGCACGAAGTACTCGGAGGCGATGAAGGCGGTATACGCGGACGAGAAGGGCGAGGAGAAGACCATGGTGATGGGCTGCTACGGGATAGGCATAAGCCGGACCGCGGCCGCCGCGATAGAACAGAACCACGACGAGCGCGGTATGATCTGGCCGCTGCCGATCGCGCCGTATCACGTGGAGGTCATCCCGCTCTCGGCGAAGGGCGAGGTGATGGATGTCGCCGAAAAGATCCACCGCGACCTCGAGGCGGCAGGGGTGGAGGTCGTTCTCGACGACCGGGACGAGCGCGCCGGGGTGAAGTTCGCCGATGCGGACCTCATAGGGATCCCCTACCGGATAATCGTCGGAGAGAAGGGTTTGAAGGACGGGGTGGTGGAGCTCAAGGAGCGCCGCGGGGGGGATGCGAGGCGAATGCCGCCCGACGCGGCGGTCTCCGAGATGAAGGGTATCGTGTCGCGGTCGCTCTGATGCAAGCCTTGCGGCCGCCTGGAAAACAGAAACGGGGGCGAACGATGGTACAGAAACCCAACAACGGCAGGGAGCGCCTGATCGTCGCTCTTCTGGCGGAGACGATGAAGGACGCTGAGAAGATGGTGAGGCTCCTCAAGGGGGAGGTCCACACCTTCGAGGTTGGCGCCCCCACATACACCGCGCTCGGCCCGGACGTAATCCGGATGATCAGGGATAACGGCTGCAATGTATTTTTGGACCTCAAATATCACGACATCCCGTCGACGGTGAGCCGGGCGGTGGGCCTTGCCACGAAGCTCGGCGTTTCGATGCTGACCGTGCACGCGTCGGGCGGCCACGAGATGCTCGTGCGCTCCGTGGAGGCGGCGCAGCACGCGGCGGGCTCGAAGGCGAAGATGCCCCGCCTCATCGCGGTCACGGTCCTCACCAGCATGGAGTCGTTGGGCGATATAGGCGTGCAGTTCGAGGTGCGCGAGCAGGTCGTAAGGCTCACATGCCTTGCGAAGGAGAGCGGTCTGCACGGCGTTTTGGCAAGCCCCCTGGAGATCGCGCCCATACGCAAGGCCTGCGGCGAAAAGCTTTTGATAGTCACTCCGGGGGTTCGGCCGATAGGGGCCGCCGCGCAGGACCAGCGACGCATCTCGTCCCCCATCATGGCCATCGCCGCCGGGGCGGATTTTCTCGTCATGGGCCGACCCGTCGTTCAGGCAAAGGATCCAAGGGCCGTCGTCAGGCAGATCCTCAAGGAGATAGAGGAGTAGCCCTAGGTGGTGTTTTCTCTCCCCAATTGAGGCGCGCC
>DAONII010000265.1:0-2520 GCA_035405085.1 bacterium
ACCGGCGCGGCCTACGATCTGGTTCGAAGGCGCGTCGCGCATATCGAGGGCGACAGGGAGTACCGCTTCGATATCGAGGAATGCACGCGGATGCTCGTGAGCGGAGAGATCGTGTCCGAGGTTGAACGCGCGTGCGGGGCGCTGTCTGCATATTAATCAGGACACATATCCGGAGGAGGGGACATGACCGCATTTTTCGCCTGTTTTATACCGCTTCTGGTCGCCATCGATCCGCTGGGTGTCATCCCACTCTATCTGGGCATGACCAAGGGGATGACACGCGCCGAGATAAGGAGGGTGATCTTTCTCACGATATCCACCGCCTTGACCCTGGCCCTGGCGTTTCTTTTCCTCGGTAAGGGGATATTCATATTCCTGGGCATCTCCGTGGACGATTTCAAGATCGCCGGCGGGGTCATACTCCTCCTCGTGGCCCTCAAGATGGTTCTCTCCGGGCACGAGAGCGACCAGACTCCCTGGGACAAGACGGTGGGCGTCGTGCCGCTGGGGGTGCCGCTGATAGTCGGGCCCGCCTCCATAACGACCATGCTCATCTTGAGCGATACGCACGGGTTGGGGCTCACGCTCGCAAGCCTCGTCGCAAACCTCGTTGTCGTGGCTCTCACCTTCGTGTTCAGCCGTTCCATAGCCAGGGTTCTGGGGCACGGGGGTATGGTCGCCCTTTCGAAGATAGTGGGCCTCTTTCTGGCCGCGATAGCGATAATGATGATGAGGGTGGGGATACAGGGCGCCTTCGGCCTCTAGGCCTAAAAGCTGGAAAACTTAAGGAAATCATGCAATTCCTTGACTCTGCCCCCCTTTTTGGATAGCATTTGTCTATGAGAGTTCAAGGGCCGGGGTGGGGCCTTGAATCCGATTGGTGCGGCGCCCGCCCCGGGGGACATGCGGTAAGGGGCCTGGGCGCAGAGTGAAGCTCCAGGCCTTTTCAGTTTTGATCAGGCTGCCAAACGCGTGAAGACAGGAGGCGTGTCATGGAGAGAGGCGATATAGAGCTTATCCAGAAGCACACCGCGAACGACAAGATTCTGGAGTCTTTATACCGGGAACACCTGGACTTCGAACGAAAGATAGAGAAATACAACAACAAGCCTTTCCTTACCCCCAGCGAGGAGATGGAGCGAAAGCAGCTTCAGAAGCTCAAGCTCGCGGGGCGCGACCGCATCGAGATGATCCTGCGCGAATATCGCAAGAAGGAATCGCTCTCCTAGGGAGGGGCCCGAAAGGGGCCGATCAGATGGAATCCACACTTTCTTCCTACAGGCCTATGCCTAGGCAGACGTTCATCGCGCGGGAGGGGATGCCGTTTGTGGGCATAGCCGTCTTCGCCACTCTGGTGCTGTTCCTCGTGGGACTGCCCTTGGGTGCAGCGTTAATGGCCTGCGTCGCGGCTTTCGTCACCTACTTCTTCAGGAACCCCGAACGGGCGGTGCCTCAGGGCGCGGGCCTGGTTGTCTCTCCTGCCGACGGGCGGGTGCTTTCCGTCGAGGGAGGCGCTCGCGCACCCTACACCGGCGCTCCTTCGACGCGCGTGTCTATATTCATGTCGGTCATGAACGTGCACATAAACCGTTTTCCGGTGGCCGCCTCGGTGAAAAGGGCCGTATACCATCCGGGCAAGTTCTTCGTCGCCAGCCTCGACAAGGCCTCCGAACATAACGAGCGCTCAGGGCTCGTCCTCGCGGACGAGGGAGGGCGTGAGTTCGTGGTGGTGCAGATAGCCGGCATAGTCGCCCGCCGCATAATCTCCTACGTCCGGGAGGGGGACAGCCTCGGGCGCGGCGAGCGCTTCGGCCTCATAAGGTTCGGCTCGCGCGTCGATCTGTACATGCCGCCCGAGTATGCGCCGCAGGTCAGGGCGGGGGACAGGCTGAAGGGCGGGGAGAGCGTCGTGGGGAGGCTTCCATGAGGGCGAAGGGCTTCAGGCGCCGCGAGGGGATGCGCCGCGGCGTATATCTTCTTCCGAACCTGTGTACGACCGCCAGCCTCTTCTGCGGTTTCTATTCCATCATAAAATCCATTTCCGGCGAGTTCCAGGCCGCTGCCTGGGCGATACTCCTCGCAGGGATCTTCGATCTTCTCGACGGCAGGGTTGCGCGGCTTGCGAAGGCGGAGAGCGAATTCGGAATCGAATACGATTCGCTTTGCGACCTAGCCTCGTTCGGCCTTGCTCCGGGCATACTCGTCTATACGTGGTCGCTCTACGGGCTGCAAAAACTGGGCTGGCTTGCCGCGTTCATTTTCTTCGCCTGCGGCGCTTTGAGGCTGGCGCGCTTCAACGTCCAGCACGACGACGTTGAGGTCGAGTTCTTCCAGGGGCTTCCCATACCGATAGCTGCCTACGTGGTTGCGACCTACGTTATATTCCACCACCACCTGTTCGTGTTTCCTCCCGAGGGGAGCATAGCGGCCGCAGCGATGACGATGCTGCTCGGTTTGCTCATGGTCTCGACGATACGTTACCGGAGCATGAAGATGGTGGATCTGCGCAGCCGCAATTCC
>DAONII010000266.1:0-2503 GCA_035405085.1 bacterium
AAGGCTCGCCGCCGCAGCTCTCGGGAAAAACGAGGGGCCGTTCAAGAGATATCTCGAGGAGGCGGCGAAGGGCTTCGAGACGAACAGCTGGGAGGGGGCGGACGAGGCCTGGGTCGGGATGACGAGCAAGAACAGCCGCTGGTACCTGCGCGTCGCGCCCGACGAGACATATTTCGATCCGTGCCAGGATAAGGCCGGTTTCCACGTATCGTTCGGGAAGAGCGACCTCTCCGCGGTCAAGTGGTCCGAGGCGCTCGTTCCGCTGCGCCAGGAGATGGAGGAGAATTTCGCGAAGCTCGTCGGCGACGTCTACAAGGCGCGCGACGTGAAGTTCGCCTTTCCGGATTTCGTCGAGATAGTGTTGAACAGCGGCGACGCGCGTCACGGTCTGGGCGCCACGATAGGGCAGACGCTTCCGAACTGGGGAAAGGTCGCGGAGGAGAACCGCCGCCGCATAATGGTCACGACGAACATATACACCGATCCGGATTCGAAGAGGATGGCAAGGGAGAAGGCCGCGCTGATGCTCGATGCAGAGACGATGCGCCACTATCCGGAGGGGCGCGAGCCAGCGCTCGTGAACACGATGCTCCACGAGGCGGCACACAACATCGGGCCGCATTCGGATACGAAGTGGGGCGACAGGGGGACCTCGGACGTCTTCGGAGGCAGGACCGCGCAGACTCTCGAGGAGCTCAAGGCCCAGACCGGCGCGCTATGGTACATAGATTTCCTGCGCCGCAAGGGCGTAGTTTCCGAAAGGATGGCCAGGGAACTCTACACCGACGCGATGGTGTGGTGCATGGGTCACATATCGCGCGGGATGTTCACATCCACCGGAAACCCGATGGCCTACTCTCAGCTCGCCGCGATACAGATCGGGAGCTTCGTGGAGGACGGGGCGATCGAGTGGCGCAACGGCGAGCATGGCGGGCCGGGGTCGGGTCGCTTCCACATAAACTTCGACAGGATGCCCGGCGCGATCGAGAAGCTGATGCGCCGGATGGGAATGGCGTACGCCTCGGCGGACGCGGCTTCGGTGAAGGGGCTCATAGACCGATACGTTACAGGCGAGAAGGCCGGCCTCGTGAGGATGAAGGAGATCGAGGAGCGCTTCCTCAAGTTCCCGAAACAGAGCTTCTACTACTCGGTTCTGTATTAGGCGGCAAAGAGATCGGTCGGGCGGTTTCATGTGGGCGCTCAGGGGTTCTCTATGCCCAGGCGTCACTCAAGGGAGAGCGATACATTGATCGTGCAACGATCCGTATCCATCATCAGCGTGTTCTCCTGCGCGCTTGCCCTGCTAGTCATTTCCGGTTCCGCGCATGCGCATCCGCATGTGTTCGTCGATGCGAAGGTCGAGTTTCTGTTCGACGGAACCGGGCTGGCCGGCCTTCGGGAGGAGTGGGTTTTCGACGGAATGACCAGCGAGTGGATGAAGGCGGATTACGACGCAGACAAGGACGGCGCCTTTAAGGCGGCCGAGCTGAAGAAGATCGAGTCCGAGATGTTCGATTCCCTCAAGGCCGAGAGATATTTTCATCGGGTGGTCGTGGATGGCAGGGAGTGCCCCGTCACCGGTGCGTCGGGGTTTTCGGCTGCGGTCGTCAAGGGGCGCGTCGCGTTTAGATTTTTCGTTCCGGTCAGGGTTTCGGGGTCGGCTAAAAAGCGCTCTGTGAAGCTACGGCTCGAGGATCCGTCCATATACACCGACTTCGTCTTTTCGAAGGACACGCCGTCCCTCGCGGGGGAGCGGCAGCGTTTTTCCACCGAGTTCAAGCGCTCCGGCGGAGCGCAGCCCGACGGACGGTATATCCCCGAAACGATTGAGCTGCGCTTCCGAAAGAGACCATGATCTCATCCAGCCGCTCCCAGATTCGGCGTCTTTTTGCCGGGGCGATGATCGTCGTCGTCGCTGCGCTTCTCTGCGCCGCTTCATTCAAGGCGTTTGCACAGGATGCGCCACACCCCTTTTCCCGCGGCGGGGAACAGGGGGTATCAAAGGGGGAACCGGCCGCCGGAAGCGTGACCGGCGAGGCCTCTTTTCTCGCCCGGATCTATCGCTTCTCCACTGCCTTCCAGAAGGAGATCCGTGAGCGCATGACGGAATTCGCCCGTGAGATGAAGGATGAGCCCTTCGGGAGGTCCTGTGCGCTCTTCCTCTTCTTCGCATTCCTCTACGGCGTCGTGCATGCAATCGGCCCAGGACACGGCAAGTCCGTGGTCGCCTCCTATTTCTTCTGTCGCCCCGGAGGGCTCGCGCATGCCCTCCTCATGGCCAATACGGTGACATTCGTCCACGTCCTTTCCGGGGCGCTCGTCGTCGCGGCCCTCGCAATGATCTTTCCCGCCGTCCGCCAGACGCAGTTCGATATGGTGGTGCCTCCGATCGCCAGAATCAGCTATGCGCTGATGATCGCCGTCGGAGTTTATCTTTTGGTATTAAGTCTACGGACGGTAATGAGGAAGGAGCCGGGAGAGGGTGAGGTTCCACCGGAAAGGG
>DAONII010000267.1:0-2490 GCA_035405085.1 bacterium
CGTTCTGCAGTATTCCTTGCCGGTCTCGACGATGAGGGCGTGGTATTCGTTGAAGAGGGGAACGTCGGAGGGGAGCCGGTCGGTGAAGATCGCCTGCAGGTCTTCGTAGCCGTCATCCTCCGCGCATAGCCCGTGGCGCGAGAGTATCCGCTTCGTATAGGCATCTATTACGAAGACCGGCTTGGCCAGCGCATAGAGGAGGATCGAGTCCGCCGTTTCAGGGCCGATGCCGTTCACGGCCAGGAGTTCCTCTCGAAGCACTTCCGCAGGCCTCTCCGTCATGCGCTTCACGCTCCCGCCGTAGCCTTCGACGAAGTACCTGAGGAAGCTTCGCAGGCGGTTCGCCTTCACGCGATAGTAGCCGGCAGGGCGTATGAGCTTCGCAAGGGTCGCCGGATGGAGCGCAAGGAGCTTTTGCGGGTCGAGCAGGCTCTGCGCCTTGAGGTTGGCGATCGCCCGCTCGACGTTCTTCCAGTTCGTGTTCTGCGTGAGGATCGCCCCGACCATCACCTCGAACGGCGTCTCCCCGGGCCACCAGTTCCGCGGCCCGAAGCGCGAGAGCATCGCTTTGAAGGCCTCCATCAGCGTGCTTTTGGTCATTGCCATGTAATAACACCCGTAATTACAAGACGTTAGAACAACACGATGAATTCACCATGAATTCATTTTTACACATAAGCATTGGGTCCAACCGATCCTTCGTGTCATAATATATTCGGGGTGAAATGCAATGACGAGGCCCACGATATTCGACTACGAGGACTACAGGCTCTTCCTCCACAGCTGGTACTCGTGGATGAAGGAGACGAAGCCCGGATTTTCCTACCGCGCCTTCTCTAAATGGGCAGGATTCGCGTCGCCAAACCACCTCCAGCTAATCATCCAGGGAAAGCGGAACATCACGCAGGAAACACTCGCGACCATCGTGAAGTTGCTCAAGCTTCCTAAACGAGAGGCCCGATACTTCGAGCTGCTCGTCGAGCTCAACCAAGCGTTCGCTCCGGAGGCGAAGGCACGCGCCATCCTGGAGATCTCCCGACTGCTAAAGAAGTTCAACCGCAACATAGAGCACGGACAGATCGAATACCTTGCAAAGTGGTACTACGCGGTTATCAGGGAGCTCGTAACCACAAAGGATTTTCGCGAGGATCGCCACCTCATAGCACGCCGCGTCGGCCACGGTGTATCGCCGCGCCAGGTGGACGAGGCGGTCAGAAAGCTGACGGAGCTGGGCCTTTTGATCCGTGAAAAAAGCGGCAGACTCCAACAGAAGAACTCCATAGTAACAACCGGTTCGGAAACAACAGAGGCAGCCTCCTATTTCTATCATGATCAGATGATATCGCTCTCTGCGAAGGCCTTGAGGGAACAGGGTCCTAAGGAGCGCCATTTTTCGGGCATCACCCTTGCGTGCCGGAGAGAGGACATCCCGGAGATAACCCAGATACTCGACGAATGCCGCCGACAGGTGTTATCATATCTGGACGAGCGCTCGCCTGGGGAGGATGATGAGGTATATCAACTGAACCTCCAATTCTTCAGGGTCACGAAAGAAAGGAAAAAGCCATGAGAAAAAAAGTTGCATTGTTCGCAACAGTTCTCTTTGCCGCTTTATTCGCGGCGTGCGGCAGTGCAACCGAAGTTGGAAATCCGACCGGCGATCTGCCCCGCATCGTAACGGGCATGTTGGATGAATCCACCATCCCGGATTACAACGAGGCCGCCTCGAAGGCTGAAAGCCGGGACTTAACAGCTCTGAAAGTTTACGCACAGGCAACGGAAGGCGCTGACGCAGAGGCAATCGTGGGCGCCGACGGATCCTTCTCCCTCCATGCAATCGTCGGCAAAACATACTCTTTCTCCGTACGAACCGAAAACGAGACGCTGGGCGATTTCAGCTTCGAACAGGACTACCTCGGCCGGCGCGGCCCGGCGCTGAGGATAAGTACGCCCGGGGGCGACATCGAACTGGGCGTCTGCATCTACGAAGACGGAGTCTTCAAGCCGGAGACAGAACCCCGCGGCTATCAGGGCATAGAAGGGGGTTCGGGGTGGGGCCCCGGCAACAGAGGTCTGGGAAAGCTCCTCTAGGCCCTTGGATTACACCCGTTTCACCCCTCCTCAAAACCGCAAAAAACCCATGCGTATCCTGCGTGCATTCATCCTGAATGCCTTTTTTGTTCAAACCACGTGCACACAACCACGCGCGGCGGGATAATGTTCAGGTGAAAGCGAAATAAAAAATTGAAAGGAGGCATGCCATGAAGAGATCGATCAGAACAGTTTTGGTTTTCGCCTTCGCCTTGTTTCTTTCCTCCTGCGGCGGATCGGCGGACACCACGGCGGTCGGGGAGGAAGGGCGGCTAATCACAGGAGAGCTCGACGCGGAAGCATCGGCGATGCTCGCAAAGGCAGCGGGCGATAGCGGCTCCTGCATAGGCGAAGTCTGTGCCATTGTCGCCTACAACGCCAACGGAGGCGAATCTCAAG
>DAONII010000268.1:0-2485 GCA_035405085.1 bacterium
TGCGTGAACATCGCCGCGTTCTGTTCCACGGTGCCGGCCAGCCCCTCGAGAGCGGTGCCGGCCTTCACTATCACGTCCTTACCCGCCTGAACCTCGCCGAAACCGCGATCCATGGAAGCCACGGCGGATCCCACTTCCTCCTGGATGGAGTGAATTAGGTCGCCGATCTCCTTTGCCGCGCGCCCGGAGTTCTCGGCGAGCTTTCTGACCTCCTCGGCGACGACCGCGAAACCTCGGCCGGCCTCGCCGGCGCGGGCAGCCTCGATGGCGGCATTCAATGCGAGCAGGTTCGTCTGGTCGGCGAAGCCGGTTATCGTCTCGACGATCTCGTTTATCTGGCCGGACCGCTTCTCGAAGGTCTTCACGGAGTCGGAGCTCTCGCGCACGACGTCGAACACGTGGCCTATCCGCTCCTTCGCCTCCTTCGCGGCCTGTGCGCCGTCGCGCGCGGTTCCCACGGCCAGCGTGGCGGACTGCGCCGCATTTCGCGTCGTCGTAAGGACCTCGCCGGCCAGCTGCGTCATCTCCCCGACGGCCCTGCTGGAATCGGTCAGCTGCTGGGACGTCGATTCCGCGCCCTTTGCGATCTGCTGGATCGCCTGGCTCATCTCCTCGGAGGTCGCGTTGAGTTCCTCAGCGGAGGATGAGAGCTCCTCCGAAGCCGAGGACACCCCCTCGGAGACGTTTCTCACCTCGCGCGTCATGCTGAGCAGACCCTTTACCATCGTGTTGAACGACGACGCGAGCTGGCCTATCTCGTCGTCGGAATCGGCCTCTATCGTCGCACGGAGGTCTCCGCCGGCGACGACTTTCGCGGCCTCCATGAGCTTCCTTATCGGGCGCTCGATTGCGCGCGCTATGAAAACGCTGACTATCAACACCGCGACGATCGACAATATGCAGACGAGTATTATCGTGTTGCGAAGCTCGTAGACCGGTTCTTCGACCTCGTCCAAGTCTATTTCCGTGATCATCGCCCACGGAGTACCCGCCAGCGGGGAAAAATACCCCAAAACCTTTTCCCCCCTGTAATCCCTGTAGGCCGACTGCCCGGTCTTGCCGGCCAGGGCCTGCTCGACGCCGAAAGAACGGACGTCGCGCTTGAGTATCGTGTTTTCCTTTGTGAGGCGCGACTGCGTCCTCATTAGGTAATCGCTGCCGACGAGATAGGACTCGCCGGTCTTGCCGAGCCCCGTAGATCTCTGCATTATGGCGTTTATCTTGCTTTCGTCGAACTGAAACGCGATGACCGCGTAGACTTTGCCGGAGGCGTCGAAGACAGGCGCCCCTATGAATGCGGCCATGCCGTCGCTAGGCGGGTAAAACTTGAAATCCGTCGTGTAGGGTCTGCCCGTCTCCGTCACCTTGCGCCAGAGCTGTGCGAGGTTGCTCTCGTTGAGCGGCCCGGCGCCGAGGTTCGTTCCAAGGTCCGCCTCCTTCGCCACTGTGTACATGACATGCCCGTGCGGGGCGCATATCAGGAAGAGATCCTTGAAGCCGGTTATCCGCATGACGTTTCTGAAGTGAGCGTCCAGGTTCCGCGCGAGTGCGATATAGTCGGTACGGGAGACGTCGTAGGGCGATTCGACCGCTGCGCCGGATTTTTCGTGAATGATGAGAAGCTGCTCGAGCGCCTGCGCGACTGCGCGCCCGCTGGATATGAGCTCCATCTCCTTCTTCGCGACCTCGATGAAGGACTCTATCTTGTCGTACTTTCGCTCAGCGACGGACTTTAGCGATTCGAAGGCCTGATCCATGAGCTTTCCGTGCATCCTGAAGTAGACGACGCCACCGCCTATGAGCACAGGGATGAGAGAAAGCGCCAGAAAGGCGATCAAAAGCTTGTGCCTCATCTTCAGGTTCTTCATCGGATCCTCCCCAGAATCAGTTTTTGCGGTAGATTCGAAGCCTCGGGTCTAAAACCTCGAACCTTCCCTTTTGGTCCCGAAGCGATTCGGTCTGGCCCAGCACCAGCACCCCGCCTCTCCTCAGCCCCTTCCAGAAGTTCTCTATGGCTTTCTGCTGCAACTCCTTTGAAAAGTAAATAAGTACGTTACGGCAGACGACGAGGTCGTTTGCGGGCAGGGGCTTCGCGCCCACCATGTCGTGATATCTGAACCTGACCAGCAGCCTTGCCGCGTCGCAGACCGCATAGCCGCCGCCGCGCCTGGTGAAGTACTTTTCCGTTATCCTTGCGGGCACCGCCTTGAACAGCGACTGGTCGTAAAATCCGGCCTCGGCCTCGGCGAGCGCCGAGCGGTCTATGTCGGTGGCCTGGATCGAAAGCGGGACCTGCCGGCCGATCCTCTCGAACTCCTCGGAGAATAGTATGGCCAGCGTATAGGCCTCGGCGCCGTTCGCCGCGCCGGCCCCCCAGACGCGTATGCGAGGATACCCCTTGGACAAGGCCTCCTCGACCACGCGCGGCACGACGCCCGTGCGGAGCGCCTCGAAGACGTCGGGATTCCTGAAGAATTCTGTGACG
>DAONII010000269.1:0-2484 GCA_035405085.1 bacterium
TTCGCCGTGGTGATCCTATTCAAGAACCTCAGGAAGCCGGGGGGCGAAAGACGATGATGATTTCGGCCGAATTGCTTCTTGCCGGCGTGGCCGCCGTCGTGCTGCTCATCTGCACGGCGGCCTACTGCGTGCTCGTGAGCCGCAACCTGGTGCGCATACTCATCGGGCTGGAGATATTCACGAAGGCGGTGACGCTGCTCATAATACTGGGCGGATTAGCTGCCGGAAGGATTGCGCTCGGGCAATCTCTGGTCATAACCCTCATCGTCGTGGAGGTGGTGGTCATAGTGGTCGCTGCAGGTGTTGTGATAAACTCATACGGGCACTCGCTCTCGCTCGACACGCGCGAGCTTGAGAAACTCAAGGGATGACTTTTTAAAGGGAGGAATGGTGGACACCTGGCTTCTGGCACCCCCTATCGCCTTTGTCATCGTGCTGGTCGCGATGCTAGCGGAGCTCTGGGGACTCAAGGCCTTCTCCTCGGGCGTGAAGGCCCCGAAGGAACCCGGCGGCAGGTTCAAGGCCTACGCGTGCGGCGAGGACGTGAAGGACCACCGCGCGCAGCCGGACTACAGCCAGTTCTTCCCGTTCGCGTTCTTCTTCACCATAATGCATGTGGTGGCTCTGATAATAGCGACCGTGCCCAGGGGCACGATCCCGTCGATGGGGGTCGCGTTCTTCTATCTGGCGGCTTCGGCGATAGGCCTTTACATACTCTTCAGGAGATAGACGGTGAACCTGTTTCAGAAAATAATTCGGTGGGCCAGGATAAAGTCGCCCTGGATAATCCACTTCAACACCGGCGCCTGCAACGCCTGCGACATCGAGATCGTGGCGTCCATCACCCCCCGATTCGACCTCGAGCGCTTCGGCATACAGCTCAAGGGCACGCCCAGACACGCCGACGTGCTCATCTGTTCGGGTCCGGTGACGCGCCAGATAAAGGACCGCCTGGTGCGCATCTACGAACAGATGCCGGAGCCGAAGTTCGTGATCGCGGTTGGCACCTGCGCCTGCTCCGGGGGGGTCTTCCACGACTGCTACAACGTGATGGGCGGCATAGACGGAGCGATACCGGTGGACCTGTACATACCCGGCTGCCCGGCAAGGCCCGAGGCTATAATAGACGGGGTGGTTAAGCTTCTCGGCACGCTATAGGGAGACGAGCAATGGCAAACGAAGAGGCGATAAAAAAGGAGATATCCCAGCGCTTCGGCATGGCCGAAGAATCGATTCGGGTGGCGAGGGAGCGCCGGGTGTTCTGCGAGGTAGGCTACGACGCCTTCCGCGGCTTCCTCGAACACGTCTGCAAAAAGATGGGCTTTGCGATCCTGTGCACGATAACCGGGCAGGACGAGGGGGAGACGCTGAGCTTCATGTATCACACGGCCCGCAGCGACGGCACGATGCTCAACATCAAGACTTCGGTCCTCAAATCCGACCCGCGGATAAAGACCGTAACCGACCTATATCCCGTCGCCATCTCCTACGAGCGCGAGCTCGTGGATCTGCTGGGCGCCGCGGTGGAGGGCCTCCCCCCGGGGAAGCGCTATCCGCTCCCGGACGGATGGCCGGAGGGGCAGTATCCTCTGCGCAAGGACTGGAAGCCGGATCAGCTCGGAGACATGGCGTTTCCGATAAAGGGGGCGTGAGAGATGCCGAACATCACCATCCCGATAGGCCCGCAGCACCCCGCGCTCAAGGAGCCCGAGAGCTTCATCATAACTCTCGACGGCGAACGGATAGTCGATGCCGACATGAGGCTGGGCTACAACCATAGGGGTATAGAGAAGGCATGCGAGTCGCGCAACTATATCCAGTCGCTCTATCTTCTTGAGCGGGTGTGCGGGATATGCTCGCACACGCACTCCACCTGCTTCATCCAGGCGGTGGAGGAGCTCGCGGGCCTCGAGGTTCCCCCCAGGGCGCTAGCGATACGCACGGTATTCGCGGAGCTCGAGCGAATTCACAGCCACCTTCTGTGGCTCGGAGTCGCCGCGCACGAGGTCGGCTTCGACACGCTGCTCATGTACAGCTGGCGGGACCGTGAGCTCGTGATGGAGCTCCTCGCCTCGCTCTCCGGCAACCGCGTGAACTACGGCATGAACAAGCCGGGAGGCGTGCGCCGCGACCTCACGAAGGAGCAGCTGCAGGAGATAGCCAAAACCGCGAGCGCGCTCGAGGAGCGGACAAAATACTACATACAGGTCGCCTCCGAGGAGACTACTCTCATCGAGCGCCTCTCGGGCGTAGGCACGGTTTCCCACGAGGACGCCGTGAGGCTCGGCGCAACGGGCCCCACCGGGCGCGCCTCGAACGTTGATCAGGACACGAGGCGCGACGATCCCTACGCGTGGTACCATGCGCTCGACTTCAAGGTCGTGACCGACACGCACAACGACGTCTACGGACGGACGCTCGTGAGGCTGGGCGAACTGATGGAGACGTACAAAATGCTGCGCCAGCTCGCCTCGGAGATGCCCG
>DAONII010000270.1:0-2475 GCA_035405085.1 bacterium
ACCCGCGCGTAGACATGCCGGAGAGGTATGCGATAGACGACGGGATGTTCGTGTTCCCCGACCCCAAGCTCCGCGACACGAAGATCGAGCGGGGACCCAACATCGGTTCGCCGCCCACGAACGAGGCTATGCCGGAATCCCTCTCGGGTGTTGCGATGATCGCCGTGGGCGACAAGATTACGACCGACCATATCATGCCGGCCGGCGCTAGGCTCAAGTACCGCTCGAACGTCGAGAAGTACGCCGAGTTCGTATTCGAGAACGTCGACTCCACGTTTCCGAAGCGCTGCCTTGAGAACAAGGGTAAGGGGCTGCACAACGTCATAGTGGCCGGCGAGTCCTACGGCCAGGGGTCGAGCCGGGAGCACGCCGCGCTGTGCCCTATGTACCTCGGAGTGAAGGCGGTGATCGCGAAGTCCTTCGAGCGCATACATGCGGCGAACCTCGTCAACTTCGGCATAGTCCCGCTCGTATTCGAGAACCCGTCCGACCGCGAGCGCATCGACGTCGGCGACGAGATGGAAGCGCCCGGTTGGAGGAAGGCGATGGAGTCCGGCGGGAAGGTGACTATAGAGAACAGAACCAAGGGGCTGAAGCTGGAGTGCCTCTCGAACCTCTCCGAGCGTCAGCGAAGGATCCTTTTGGCCGGGGGGCTCTTGAATTACACGAACTCGCAGGGCTGATGTGGCGAAATCAGGCCCGCACGGCTTTTGGCGGGTGGGCGGCAAACGCAACGGAGGTCTTATGGCTCAGCGCGGAATCCGTGAGTACGACGCGAAGAGGATGCTCGCTTCGCAGCTCCCGAAATATCTGGGTAAGGAGTTTCGATACGATGGAAAAGTTGCGCTCGTAGACCCGGACACGGATCTTGCTTCTCTCGCTAAGGAGATGCCTTGGCTTTCGACGGAGAGGCTCGTCGTCAAGCCCGACCAGCTCTTCGGCAAGAGGGGGAAGCACGGCCTTCTGCTCATCGACGCCGACTTGGCCGCCGCGAAGAAATGGATCGGCGAGCGCATGGGAAAAGAGACGACGGTCGGAAAGACGAACGGCAAGCTCAACCATTTCCTCGTCGAGCCATTCACCCCGCACGACGAAAACCTAGAGCTCTACGTCGCCATCCGCGACGACCGCGAAAAGGACATCATATATTTTTCGATGAAGGGAGGAGTCTTCGTCGAGGAGAACTGGGACAAGGTCGTTCAGTTCGAGGTCCCGGTTGGCCGGAGCGCGGATTCCGTGGATTTCGCGTCCAAGCTCACCGATCTGGGTGACAGGCGCGACGCGGTAATCGCCTTCATGAAGGCGCTTCACGGCTTCTATGCGGACTGCGGCTTCACCTATCTGGAGATAAACCCGTTCACCTTCGCCGCGGACGGTTCGATAGTCCCGCTCGACCTGGTCGCCAAGGTCGACGATACCGCTGCGTTCGACTGCCGGAAGGTCTGGGGCGAGCTCGAGTTCCCCAAGGCATTCGGCACCTCCTCGACGAAGGAGGAGGAGTACGTGAAGTACCTCGACGAGCAGAGCGGCGCATCGCTCAAGCTCACGATACTCAATCCCAAGGGCAGGGTCTGGACGATGGTAGCCGGCGGCGGCGCCTCGGTCATATACGCCGATACTGTGTGCGATCTGGGCTATGCGAAGGAGCTGGCCAACTACGGCGAGTACTCCGGGGACCCGTCGACCGAGCTGACGTACAACTACGCGAAGACGGTCCTGGACATGATGACCCGCGAGCGCGATCCGAAGGGTAAGTTTTTGATAATAGGGGGAGGGATCGCGAACTTCACGGACGTCGCAAAGACCTTCACCGGGATCATCGACGCACTGAAGGAGTACAAGCAGAAGCTCATCGACTGCGGCGTGAAGATCTACGTCCGCCGCGGCGGCCCCAACTACAAGGAGGGGCTCGCCAGGATGAGAAATCTGGGCGAGACGCTGGGCGTACCGATTGAGGTCTATGGCCCCGAGACTCATATGACGAAGGTCGTGTCGCTCGCGCTGAAACAATAGCGGCGTAAGGAGCGGGGAATAGGGTGAGGTGAACGATGGCGATGATGAAAAAAACTTCGGCCTCGAAGGGAGAGGAAAAAACGGAGGAGACCATGGCTTCCGAAGAGCTCTTTTCAAAAGACACCACGGCGATAGTCTACGGATACCAGCAGAACGCGATCCAGCGAATGCTGGACTTCGATTTTGCCTGCGGCCGAGAGGTTCCTTCGGTCGCGGCGATAGTGAACCCGAGCAGGGCCGGCTTCCACAAGGTCTTCTTCGGCGGGGAGGAGATGCTTTTGCCTATGTTTCGGAGCCTGGGCGAGGCCTCCGAGCGCTTTCCGGGTGCCGACGTGGTCGTGAACTTCTCGTCGCAGCGCTCCACCTTCGCCACCACGATGGAGGCGCTGGACAATCCGAGAGTCAGGACCGTGGCGGTCATCGCCGAGGAGGAGGGACTCACGGGGGGCTACCGCGTCGTCT
>DAONII010000271.1:0-2467 GCA_035405085.1 bacterium
GACGACCTCGTAGTTGTGGTAATTCACAGTCCACTCGATGTTGACGAGCGGGAACATCGAACCGAAGTTGTCCTGACCCGCGCCAGAGGGGCGCACGAGGTCGGCGTCGATGATGTTTCCGCCGAACGAGTTTATGCCGGAGTTCTTGCGCGGCTTCTGGATGATTACGCGTATCCTGTCGTTTATCAGGAGCGCGTCTCCTACGCGCCCCTGCGCGACCGGCCCGCCTATCAGGTCCTTCGCGTCGCGTATCGTGAACGGCGTGTCCGGGTAGCCCGAAAAATTCGGGTCCATCGGCCCGGATGAGCTGCCGGAGCAGGCGCTTACAGCAAGCGCCGCAAAGAGGCCGGATATATGCCAGAAGCGATTCATCTTCATGGTCGGTTGTGGAGCGCAGGGCTTACGCCTTGCGCACTAAGTTTTGCACCTTACGCCCGTTGGGTATCGGCGCGCTGCCCGATATGTTGCGTGTTATTTCAGAACCTCAAGGATGATGCGAGGCGGGGCGCGTCAGCGCACTGCGGCAGCTGCCGGCAAAGACCAAAGCCTTGAATTCTAAAGATTATTTAAGCGCAATCCGCTCGGAGAGCCTGCCCAGCGTATCCTTCGCGTCGCCGAAGAGGAGGAGGGTGTTCGGCCTGTCGTAGAGGCTGTTGGGAACACCGGAGTAGCCGGGGCGCTCGTCGAGGTTGCAGACGATCACGCTTTTGGCCTCGTAGACCTTGAGGATCGGCATACCCGCGATCGGCGTGTCGGGCTCATCTATCGCGGCCGGGTTCACCACGTCGCAGGCGCCGACGACTATCGCGACGTCGGTCTCCGGAAACGACGGGTTGATCTCGTCCATCTCGAATAGACGATCGTAGGGGACGTCCGCCTCGGCCAGCAGCACGTTCATGTGGCCGGGCATGCGGCCCGCGACCGGGTGGATCGCGAAGAAAACCTCCTTGCCCATCTTCTCGAGAAGCTGCGAGAGCTCGGTGACCTTGAACTGAGCCTGGCCGACCGCCATGCCGTAGCCGGGAACGATTACGACCCGCTTCGCCGCGCGGCACGCCTCGGCCGCCCTGTCGAGCAAACCGGAGGAGTCCCCCGCCGCTTTCGAATCCGCCTTCTCGCCTTCGCTTACCAGCTTTTTTACGAGCCCTTCGAGCGTATCCTTCGCGTCGCCGAAGAGGAGGAGGGTGTTCGGCCTGTCGTAGAGGCTGTTGGGAACACCGGAGTAGCCGGGGCGCTCGTCGAGGTTGCAGACGATCACGCTTTTGGCCTCGTAGACCTTGAGGATCGGCATACCCGCGATCGGCGTGTCGGGCTCATCTATCGCGGCCGGGTTCACCACGTCGCAGGCGCCGACGACTATCGCGACGTCGGTCTCCGGAAACGACGGGTTGATCTCGTCCATCTCGAATAGACGATCGTAGGGGACGTCCGCCTCGGCCAGCAGCACGTTCATGTGGCCGGGCATGCGGCCCGCGACCGGGTGGATCGCGAAGAAAACCTCCTTGCCCATCTTCTCGAGAAGCTGCGAGAGCTCGGTGACCTTGAACTGAGCCTGGCCGACCGCCATGCCGTAGCCGGGAACGATTACGACCCGCTTCGCCGCGCGGCACGCCTCGATTGCCCTCTCCATCGGGGAGGAGGACGACCGAGCCGCGACGGCGACCTTTGAAGACGGGGCCACGGCGGCGGCGCCGCTCCTCGAGGCGGCGGCGTTCCAGAAGACGTTGAAGACGCTACGGTTCATCGCCTTGCACATGACGTGCGTCAGTATCGAACCGGAGGCGGCAACCGTAGCACCGCAGGCTATGAGCAGGCGGTTTCCGACGATCACGCCGCAGAAGGCGGCGGCCACTCCGGCGGTCGCGTTGAGAAACGATATCAAAACCGGCATGTCGGCCCCGCCTATCCGGATCGCGAGCATGACGCCGAGACCTACGCTCATGACGATCAGCGCCGACGCGAACAGGACGATCGTGGCCGGGCCGGCCATCTCGGAGAGCACGGCGACGAACGCTATCAGTGCGGTCAGCCCCACCATCAGAAGACCGTGGGCACGGAGGACGGTCGGCTTCGAGCCTAGATAGCCGATGAGCTTGCCGCTGGCTATGAGGCTTCCGCTGAAGGTGGCGGCGCCGATCACTAGGCCCAGGATGCCGGAGACCTTCGCCACGGCGGAGATCCCCTCGGCGCTGCCGCGCCAGAGCTCCACGAACGATATCAGAAAAGCGGCCACGCCCCCCGCGCCGTGCTGGAAGGCGACCATCGCGGGTATCTGGATCATCGTCACGCGCATCGCGACGATTAGGCCGACCAGGGCCCCGGCGAAAAGGGATATGCCCACTATCGCGCCGTGATGCAGGCCGGTCCTGTAGAAGACGATTGCCATCGCGCACATCAGCGCCGCCGCGGCGGTGGTGTTGCCGCGCCTGGCGCCGCGCGGGGCGCGAAACTGCGCGAAGCCTATGAA
>DAONII010000272.1:0-2460 GCA_035405085.1 bacterium
CTTGACAGGGCATAACCCTACGCTATAGGGTCCCGCGCCATGCTCCGAATTATGCTCAAATCCAAGATCCATCGCGCAACGATCACCGACGCCCGGGTCCATTACGAGGGTTCCATAACGATAGATTCAGAGCTCATGGCTGCGGCCGATATCCGTGAATACGAGCAGGTTCACGTCTGGGACGTCACCAACGGCGCCAGGCTCGTCACCTACGCGATAAAGGGGAGGGCGGGGTCGGGAGTCGTTGCGATGAACGGAGCCGCCGCGCTTCTAATATCGGCCGGCGATCTCGTGATCATCGGGTCCTTCGCAGAGATTGACGAGGCAAAGCTCAAGAGCTTCAAGCCCTTGAAGGTATTCGTCGACTCGAAGAACAGGCCGGTGAGGGGCCCTGAAGAGGACGGGTGTTGAAGATGGAGATTTTCATAGAGGATATCCCGCCGGAGGGCATGGAGATAGATGCCACGGGAGCGGATTCATGGCTCTTCGATATCATCAGGGAGGCAGTTGGAGAGGCTTTTTCGGAACGGGACAGGGCTTCGCTCCATCTCAGGATCCACAAGACCGATGAAAATGTGAGCATAGACGGGGAGATCGGTTTTTTATCGCATCCCCCGTGCGACCGCTGTCTTGTCGAATTCGATGAGGACTTCGTAATATCGTTTCATACGCTCCTAGCGCCCCTCTACGAGAGCAGGCGCCAGCAGAGGATGGAGGAGGCCGAAGAGGTCGAGCTCGTATGCGACGATCTCGAATTCAGCTTCTACGAAGGGGACAGGATCTATCTGGACGAGATAGTCAGGGAACAGATACTGCTCAACCTTCCTATGAAGCACCTGTGCAGCGAGGGGTGCAAGGGGCTTTGTCAGCGCTGCGGGAAAGACCTCAACTCAGGTCCGTGCGGATGCGAGCCCAGAATCACGGACACACGCTGGGATGCCTTGAAGGGCGTAAAGATCGAGGATAAAGGCGAAAAGGAAGGCGTGGGAGCGCCAAAACGCTCGAGAAGTAAAAAGCGGGGCAAAAAGGGCTGATTTGCAGGCCGGGGTTTTTCACCTTTCAGCGCCAGGGCCTTTGCTCCTAATATGTTGACACGATTGGTTTTTTTATAGTAGTGAGGGGCGCTTTTTTGATCGCCCGCCGCCGGCGGGCAGGGAGTGTACAATGGCTGTTCCCGTTAGAAGGACATCTAAGGCCCGCAAAAACCAGCGCAGGGCGAACCACATGAAGCTTGCGAAGACGAGCCTTTCTAGCTGCCCGCAGTGCAAGCGGCCCAAGCTGCCGCACCGAGTGTGCATCAACTGCGGCTTCTACAAGGGCCGCGAGATCGTAAAGCAGGCGGTATAGCTTTTTCGCTTCGACCGCGCGGGGGAGGACGATGTCCTCAGATTTCGTAGAGACGAAGGTGAGGGAGATAGTTGCCGAGCAGCTGGGCCTCGGGGTGGATGACGTGTCGCTCGACGCCTCGTTCTCCGCCGATCTGGGCGCCGACGGGCTCGATTTCACCGAGATCGTCATGTCGATGGAGGAGGAGTTCGAGATCGACATCGACGACGCGGACGCGGAGTCGCTTCGCACCGTGAAGGATGCGGTGAATTTTCTCTCACGCAAGAGCTAACCCGTCTCCCTGGGGGTCACCTTGCGCATTGCGCTCGCTTCAGACCACGCAGGTTTCAAACTAAAAGAATCGTTGAAGGAGCATCTCGTCGAGGCGGGTCACGACGTTTCCGATCTGGGCGTCTCCTCCGAGGAGCGATGCGATTACCCCCCCTACGCGAGGGATGCGGCGTCGAGGGTAGCCCGGGGCGCGGTTGATTTCGGCTTGCTCGTCTGTGGTTCGGGCATAGGGATGTGCATAGCGGCGAACCGGGTGGCGGGAGTCCGTGCGGCGGTGCTTCGAGACGGTTTTGACGCCGAGATGAGCCGAAGGCACAACGACGCGAACATAGCCTGCCTGGGCGGCCGGGTCACAGGGGAGAAGGCCGCGGCGCTGCTCGTCGACCTCTTTCTGTCCACGCCGTTCGAGGGTGGGCGCCATGAGAGACGCGTGAGGCAGATAGACTCGAAATGAAAAGGGAGGGTGCATGATCTCCGAAGACTTGAAGAAATTCGACCCCGAAATCGCCGCCGCCATCCAAAATGAGATAGACCGCCAGGAGTACAAGCTCGAGCTGATCGCCTCGGAGAACTTCGTTTCACGGCGCGTCATGAACGCGATGGGAAGCGTGATGACTAACAAATACGCCGAGGGTTATCCGGCCAAGCGCTATTACGGCGGCTGCGAGAACGTGGACGTCGCCGAGGAGCTAGCGCGCGAGCGCGCCAAGAGGCTCTTCGGGTGCGCGCACGCGAACGTGCAGCCCCATTCGGGCGCCTCCGCGAACCTTGGCGTATATTTTGCAGTGCTAAAGCCCGGAGACACGATCATGGGCATGAACCTATCGCACGGCGGGCACCTGA
>DAONII010000273.1:0-2447 GCA_035405085.1 bacterium
TGGCGAAGAAGGGCCCGGTCGTCGTCTACATCTCCGAGATCGACCTCGTGGTCTTGAGCGGAGGCTCCAGCGAGGGGAACACGGAGAAGGTGTCCAAGCTCCTTCAGAACACGCTCGACCTTCACAAGGAGAACCTGGTCGTCATCGGCACGACGAGCCGGGGCAGCCAGATGCTCGCGGACACGCCCGACCTTCACCGCCGGTTCAACTGGCCGAAGATCCGCCAGCTGGGCATAGGTGAGATAGCGAAGATCATAAACGACGGCTACACGAAGATGGCCTACGAGAAGACCTACGGCGTGAAGATCGGCGGCAAGGTGGTGGACGCGGCGGCGAAGCTCGCCGAGAGCGTGTACCGGCCCGACAGCATCGTAGTCGACAGGTTTTCCGGAAATGCCTCGCCTATGCCCCGCTTCGACGCGGTGAAGAATGTGCTCGAGGACGCGGCGAAGCTCGCGCGCGACGGGAAGCGCGTGGACGTGACGATAGAGGACGTCATCAAGGCGACCGAGGCGCGCGTGAGCAAGTCCCTCGACCGCGTTCACGTGCAGAAGATACTGAAATCCGAGTTCGGCCTGGCCGGGCTCGAGAAGCCGGTGGCAAAACAGGTCGTGAAGCAGGCCGTGAAGCCGGCGGGCAAACAGGCCATAAGGCCGGCTGCCGCGTCGAAGTCGGTTCCGATGAAGGCGAAACACGTCGTCGGGAAGGCGCAGCATTCATCGGCGATGCCCACTGAGCTTCAGATCAAAAACCAGCTGATGGGGCAGAAGTGGTTCCGCGGCCTCATGCCGAAGCAGCAGTCCCAGATCGTCGGCCACTACAACAGGATGCTCAAGAACCCGAAGTTCAGCAAGGGGCTCGTCTCCGGCGGAAAGATAAACGCGAAGGGGATGAATGTGCTGTTCAAGTCCATCCCCAAGGGAGCCGATTCCGGGGCGCCGGTACACTACCTGAAATATAAGCAGGCGGCAGATCCAAAGCAGATGCAGAAGAACGGGAAGGTTAAGGGGGCGAAGGGAAAGAAGGGGAATGCCCGTCAGGTGAAGGGCAAGTAGAGGAAGGGAGCGCGACATGGGTGAAATAAATGGATTTCCAGCGAATGCCGGCGATTCTGCGCCGATGAGGGTCGCAAGCGGCGACTACGCTGGCGAGGTCATGGGCGCGTGCAACGAGTTCTCAAGGACCATGAGGATCCCCAGCGTCGAATTCACGAGGGAGGAGGCGAAGGCGATCCGTGAGCGCTGCGGGTACGAGGAGAGCGAGTTCCACCTCGACGCCGATTCCACCCGCGCGGGCGTCTACTGCTTCAAATACGACAACGCGAGCCTCAACCGGATGTGCGCGAAGGGCGTCACGCCCGAAATCTTCGGCGAGACGACGCTCGATGTGTGGACTGGCAAGCTCCCGTTCGCCGAGGAATCGAGGTTTCAGAAGTTCAAGGACGATTACGAGCCGTACATGATGAGCACCTCGAATTTCTTCACCGCCTTTGTCGATGCCATACCGATTGGTCTGGCGTTCTCGGCCCCTTACTGGGCCCCGATGTTCGCAGGCAAGGTAGGCCCCAGCTTAAAGGGCGCCTGCAAAAAGGTGGCTGAATTCTTCAAGAGGCCGCCGAAGGATCCGCCCGCTGGCGGTTCATCGGGAGGCGACGGTCCGAAGAGCGACATAATAATCCTCCCCGGCGACCAGGAATATACGATGAAGCGATCGACGGTTTCACAGGCGCTGGCGCTCGCCGCATTTTCCGTCGCCATAGCGTTGCTCGTGTTGAACGACGCCACGGGTGTCGGGGCAGCCGACGACGTGCTTATAGCGCCCGCAGTCGCAGGCTGGATGGGCGCCGCAAGCGCATTCTTCCCGGAAAAGCCCTAAAAACAGGCGTTTGAGGAAGTGCGAAGGCAAGGATTTTGTTGATTTTTATGCGCAACTTCCGCTAAGAGCTGCCGAAGATCCTATGCCCGCCGCCGCGGGTCTGAAGGCGAATCCCCAGGAGGCTATATGTCGGGAATGGTTTTGGAAACGGGTTCGGGCGCCCTTCGCCCCGCTTCAAGCGAAAAATTACAAGCGTTCTCAACCGTCGCAATGATTGAGGCCGAAGATGCGGTGGCCAGGCCGGCTTCCTCCGCCTACGTCCCGTTTTCCGAGCGCGACCCGCGAAAGAAACTCGAGGCGGTGGTCGAGGGTGCCGGTGAGTCAGTTGAAGACGGGGCGGGCGAAGGCGAATCCGTTTTTTCAACCGTCGTCGCTTATGTGGTCTCCGCGTTCGTCGCCGTCGGGGTTTTCCTGGGCATAGTGAGTGCGTCCCGGAGGCCTGAGATCTCCTCCGAACCCCGGCCGGCAAATCCCAACGCGAAGGAAAACGGTGTGCTTCGCGATGCCTCCCACCTGGACGCCTACGAGCCCGGAAGGCGCGCGCGGCTGGTTGGCTTCTGGAAATCCATGCC
>DAONII010000274.1:0-2437 GCA_035405085.1 bacterium
CCGATACTCGAGGCCGACCTCTCGCGCGCCCGGGAGAGAGGCGACGAGGAGGCTGCTGCCCGGATTCACTACATGATAGGCGACGCCCTCCGTCGCGACGAGATCGGCAGATGGAACGACGCCCTCTCCCACTACCAGCAGGGCTTGAAGCTCGCGCGTGCGCACCGGATGGTGGAGCTAGAGGTCAGGCTGCACAACGGCCTCGGCAACACGAACCTCAAGACGGGAAAGGCCGCCGCGGCGCTCGAAAACTACAGCGAGGGCCTGAAGATCGCCCAGCAGATCGAGGGCGAGACCACGAGCGTGGAACTCATGATAGGGATGGGGCTCGCCGCGCAGCAGATGGGCAAACCCGACGGCACCATAGAATACTTCGAGGCTGCCCTGGAGTTCGCGAGCGGTCCTCGCGGCGGTTCGGCGGGTCTCATCAGGCGCTACAGGCCTACGATAGTCGTGTCGCTTGGCGACGCCTGGTACCAGAAAAACGACCTCGACCGCGCGGAGACCTATCTCAAGGAGGCGCTCATCCTCGACAAAAAGCACGCGCTCACCCCGGACATCCGCTACAGCCTCTACGGCACGCAGGTCGAGATCCACCTCGCGCGCGGCGAAGTCGAGAAGGCCCGCCGCCACCTACCCACGCTCTCCGCAATAGCGAAGGCGTTCCCGGCGGCAGCCGAGCACCTTGCCCAGCTCGAATCCCGCCTTGAACTATGATTTGAGCATTCGATATTGTTTCGAGAATTCGAAAATTCGAGCTTCGAACATTCCTCTGTTGAATGGCCTTTTTCCCCCTCTCAATTTTTCCCGCAACTATGTCGGGGCTCTGCCGATAATTAAGTCATTAATCGTAGCATTTGCGCCTTGCGCCTGGCGCAGGGTAATGGTAAAACCGCCCCCAACCTATGAATCGAAAAGGGATTTTTTACATAGCGGTCATCCTCTTCTTCGCCCTCCCCGCATGCGGCGGTGGCGGTGGAGGAGATTTCGAAACCCCTCCTGAGGAGAGCCCCGCTGTAAACGGCGCCCCCGAGGACGCCAACTCCTTGGAGCGCCTTCTCTACACCGAGCACTACGCCGGGCATCTCGTAGTCCATTTCGACGAGGAGCTCGCGGTCCGTGAAGACAAAAGCAAGGCGCTCATCAGCCTCACCGGCCGCGAGGACCGCCTGGCACCCATCCGCGAGGTTATCGCGCTCGTCCCCTCCGCCACCGTCGTGCGTTCGGTCATGGCGCCCGAGGCGAAGGTCGAGGAGCAGCGCGCAGACCTCGAGCGCATCTCCGGCAAAAAGCTCGTCGACTGGAACTCCATCTACCGGGTGATAGCCGCCGACCCCGACGACGCGCTCACGCTCATGCGCGAGCTCTCAGTTAAGCCCGGCGTCACGAAGGTCTACCCGGGCATGCGCGGGTCCACCTCCGGGATACTCACCACGCCGGACCTCACCGGTCAGCAGAGCTATCTCTTCTCCGAGGCGACGCACGGGGGTTTAAACGCCGCGGCCGGCTGGGCGCGCGGGGCCACCGGCGCGGATATCTACGTCGTAGATAATGAAACCGGCACGAACTACAACCACGAGGACTTGGGGCTCGTGAAGGCGCGCATCGAGGACGGCGGCAACGTCCTCTATTTCCCCAAATATTGCGAGAACGGCATAGTCACCGGATGCATCCCGCTTCCATCAACGGCGAACGTCGCCCACGGGACCGCGGTGGCCGGCATCCTGGCCGCCAAGGACAACAGCCACGGCGTGAAGGGCTTCGCGCCCGAGGCGCGCTATATACACTCGCCGATGGGTGGCTCCACCTTCGCGGATCTTCAAGATGCTACAGACGGGATCGACGATCTCTTGTTCAGCTTCAACTATTCTATCGAGCCGGGTTCGGTCTGGGTCATCGAGGTCCAGCTCCCGGGCAAATTCAGCTCCGGCTCCTGCGGCAGCACGCCCGCGACGGCCCAGGGTTGCGTACCCACCGAGCTCTGGCCGGAGGACTTCGCGGCGATCCAGCAGGCCACCGCCTACGGCGTGACGGTCGTCTCCGGCGCCGGCAACGGCACCACAGACTTAAACGACCCCGACCTCTATACCGGTGAATGGAGCTTCGCTCACAACTTGGCGACCGAGGACGCCGGCGCCATAATGGTCGGCGCCTCTCAGGGGGCAAACGAGCAGAAGATATCCTATTCGAACTGCGGCAACCGCGTGAACGCCTTCGCGTGGGGCGCAGGCGTCGTGACGACCTCCTACCCCGCTGATTCGAACTGGGGCTGGCAGGGAACGCCGCCGTCGGGAGTCAACACAACCTCCGACAACCCCAACAACTGGTACACGAACAATTTCGGCGGGACATCGTCGGCCGCCGCGATGGTCGGCGGCGCGGTAACGCAGATACAGAGCTACGCGCGCGCGGAGCTGGGGAACCGCCGGTTCATCAT
>DAONII010000275.1:0-2435 GCA_035405085.1 bacterium
AAATCCGTGATTGGTGACTGGTGATCAGTGATTGGGAAAACCAATCACAAATCACAAATCACAAATCACAAATCACAAATCACCAATTACTTGCCATGGAGATATTCTGCCACTGTCTCCGCAACCTTGGTAATGCTCTCGTCGCTGGCTTCTTGCGCCGGCTGACCCTTGCGCACCGGCGGCGAGAAGATCTTTTGCACCCACGTGGGCGATCCGTCGAGGCCGAGCTTTTCTTCGTCGCAACAGATATCGTCCGGCCCCCAGACAGGTGTCGCCATCCTGCGCGCGCGGACCTTGCCTGTGAGCGAAGCGTAGCGCGGCGTGTTTATCTCCTTCACGACGGTTATCACTGCGGGCAGCGGCACTCGAACCGCATCGTGCCCCTCCTCGGTCATGCGCAGGAAAGTGGCAGAGCGCTCGCCAACCTCAACTGTTTTCTTAACGAACGCGACCTGCGCGAGATTCAGGTGAGCCGCTATGCCGGGGCCCACTTGCGCGGTATCGCCGTCCGTCGCCTGCTTTCCGCATATGACCAGGTCGAATCTGCCGACCCTCTTTATCGCCTGCGCGAGCGTATAGCTCGTGGCGAGCGTATCGGAGCCGGCGAACCTCCTGTCGGATATGAGCGCGGCGTCGTCGGCGCCCATGGCAAGCGCCTCTCGAAGCGAGACTAGGGCCTGGGGAGGCCCCATGGTGAGGACCGTGACCTTCCCGCCGTGGGCTTCGCGCAGGCGAAGCGCCTCCTCTATCGCGTAGAGGTCGAACGGGTTGATGACCGAGCGTACCCCCTCGCGCACGAGCGTGTTAGTCTGGGGGTCGATCTTGACGTCCGTCGTGTCCGGGACCTGCTTTATGCAAACGATAATATCCATGATCAATTTCCGAAATTCTAATATTCGAATATTCGAACATTCGGGCTTCGAACGTTTATATGCTTCTACATCCCCTTGTAGTTAGGGCCTCCGCCCCCCTCGGGGGGAACCCAGGTGATTATGTCGTATGGATCCTTCACGTCGCACGTCTTGCAGTGCAGGCAGTTAGTCGGGTTTATCTGCAGGACCCTTTTCCCCTCCTCGTTTTCGACCATCTCGTAGACGTTCGCCGGGCAGAAAAACCTGCATGGGTTTCCGTATTCCTGCGCGCAGCGTCCGTTGCAGATGGAAGGATCCGCTATCCTAAGGTGACAGGGCTGATCCTCCTCGTGCTTAGTGCCTGAGGCGAAGACGCAGGTCAGCTTGTCGTATGTCACTCTGCCGTCCGGCTCGAAGGAGGCGCGCTTTCCCCGAAAGCGCTTCATCACGCGCATAGAGGTGCTGTCCTTCTTGACCTTCATCTTGTCGATGAGGCCCCGTCCGAAGGTCGGGAACTGAAGCGCCGCGTGGACCATGCCGGGCAAAAGGCCGCGGTGGAAGCCCTGGTGAAAGTTGCGGGTCCTCCAGAGCTCGTCCTTTATCCAGCTCACGTCCACGCGCTCCTTGAACGCGGAAAGGGAGCGGGAAGAGAAGTCCTTCTTAACTATGGCGTCGAAAATCGTCTCGGCGGCGAGCATCCCGGACTTCATCGAGAGGTGGATCCCCTTGAGGCGCATCGGGTTCAAAAAACCCGCTCCCTCGCCTATTATGAGGAAGCCGTCGCCGTAGAGGCGCGGCAGGCAGTACCAACCGCCCTCGGATATCGTCCTGGCCCCGTAGGAGATGAGCTTTCCGCCCTCTATCATGGGCCTTATGAACGGGTGCGACTTGAAGCGCTGTAGCTCGTCGAAGGCGTTGAGCCTGGGGTCGCCGTAGTCGAGGCCGACCACGAGGCCCAAGGCCACTAGCTTGTCGCGGTGGTGGTAGGCGAAGCCGCCGCCGAATTCCCTCAGGCGAAGCGGCCAGCCCATGGTGTGCGCTATCCGCCCGGGGGAAAACCTTTCCTCGGGCACCTCCCATAGCTCCTTTATCCCGACCGCGTGCCCCTGCGGCGTAGAGCCCTCATCGAGGCCAAGCCTCGCCGTGAGGACCTTTGTCAGGTGGCCGCGCGAGCCCTCGCCGAGGACGGTGACCTTCGCCTTCACCTCCGTGGGTTCGAGGAAGTTGGGCTTGCGCTTCCCCTCCTTGTCGAGACCCTTCTCCTTCACGACGACGCCGCACACGGCGTTCGATTCGTCGAATATCAGTTCGTCGGCGGGCTCTCCGGCATAGATCTCGACACCCTCCTTTTCGCACTCAGAGGCGAGCCATTTAACGAACTCCGAGAGCGAGACCACGTAGCATCCGTCGTTGGACATCCCGGGGGGGACGAACGGGAAGGGGAGCCTGCGCTTCCCGGTTAGAAAAGAAATCCCTTCGCCGGAAACCCTGGGGCCCAGAAGTCCCATCTGTATCTCGAATTCCGGGAAGAGTTCGGCCAGGGCCTTGACGTCGAGGGAGGCCCCCGAGAGGCTGTGGTCGCCG
>DAONII010000276.1:0-2434 GCA_035405085.1 bacterium
CCTGCGTCCTTTCAGGGGAGGAGGCGCTCTCCGAGGCGAAGAAGAGGCCTCCCTCCCTCATAGTCCTCGACCTGATGCTACCGGGAATCGACGGCTTCGAGGTCTGCCGCAGGCTGAAGGGCGAACCCTCTACCGCGTCGATACCGATAGTGATGCTGACCGCGAAGGGCGAAAACGCCGATATAGTGGCGGGGCTCGAACTCGGCGCCGACGACTATGCGACGAAGCCCTTCAGCCCGAAGGTCCTCGTCGCGAGGATCAGAAACGTGATCAGGAGAAAAAAGAGGGAGCGGGCCGCTCCCGAGGAAGGCATAGAGATAAGGGGCATAAGCATAGACCCGGGGCGTCGCCGCGTGCTCGTGCGCGGGAAGGTTGCGGATCTTACCGCCACCGAGTTTTCGCTGCTCTTTCATTTGGCTGCGAGGCCTGGCTGGGTCTTCACCCGCGGCCAGCTCATAGACGCTGTGCGCGGATGCGATTACCCGGTTACCGAGAGGTCTATCGACGTCCAGATAGCCGGACTGCGAAAGAAGCTGGGTGTCTCGGGCAGGGAGATAGAGACGGTGCATGGCGTCGGCTACCGCTTCAAGGAGTAAATATGGCCCTGTGGGTTTCGATGGCGGCTGCCGCGGTCGCCTTTGCGGCGGCGGCCGTACTTTTTGCAAGGCAGAGGCGCCTCTCGCGCTGCATGGAGGAGGTGCTCCGCGCTTCCTTGAGCTTCTGCGACGGGGACCTCTCCTGCCGAATTCGGGAGGACGGTCCCGAGGGCGTCGCGCGGCTTGCCAGGGCGCTCAACGTGATGGCCTCGGATCTCTCCGCCAGGATGGAGCGCCTCAAACAGCTCGAGGATATGCGCCGCGAATTCGTCGCTAACGTTTCACACGAGCTCAAGACCCCCGTGACTTCTATACGCGGTTTCGCCGAGACCCTTCGCGACGGGGCCGAGGCGAATCCGAAGCTCGCAAGGCAGTATCTCGATATAATAGCGGCGCAGGCCGGCAGGCTCTCGTCCATCATAGAGGATCTCCTTCAGCTATCGCGCATTGAGCAGGAGATGCAGGGTGGAGCCCCGATGGAGGTGTCGCCCGCCCCGGTGCTTCCGATCCTTGAATCCGTGGCCGGGATGCTCTCTTCTTCAGCGCATGAGCGCAACATGACCATAGCCATATCATGCGATGAGGCCCTCGTAGCCTGCATCAATCCGCATCTGGTCGAACAGGCCGTCGCCAATCTTGTCGACAACGCGGTGAAGTACGGTTCCGACGGGATGAGGGTCGACGTGGCGGCCTTCTCCGACGGCAATTCGGTGACGATAGAGGTTCGCGACGAGGGCCCGGGCATACCGGCCGAGCACCTCCCCAGGATCTTCGAGAGGTTCTACAGGGTCGACAAGGGCAGGAGCCGCAAGATGGGCGGCACCGGGCTAGGGCTTGCCATAGTGAAGCATATAGCTGGGCTCCACGGGGGTACGGTCTCCGTGGAGAGCGAGGCCGGGGCCGGCAGCAGGTTTAAGCTGTCGCTGCCTGCGTGAACGGTTTCGCTTCTAGAAGAAGCCCACCTGAACTCCGGTCCTCACCCGGTGGTCCGTCTGTACGTACGCCGGCCTCGTGTTCCTGAGGTAGGAATAGTCAATCTGGAATTTCACCGGCTGGCCGTAGAAGTAGTAGTTGAATCCGCCGGAGTACTCCGATCTGTCGTTTCGCGCTCCGGAGTAGCGCAGATAATTCGCCTGCCCCGCCACCTCCAGCCTTCTCGGCACTATGAAGTATCCCATCTGTCCGGCGAACGCCCAGTGCCTGTAGTGCTGCGTATTGTTGTAGATGACCAATGCCTCCGGGACGAACGAGAACCCGCGGTACCTGAAGACAGCGTTCGCCTGGGCCCGGTATACGTTGTCGCCGGTGTTGAAATTTACAGGCGCCGGCATGGCGCGGTCTGGATGCTCGTAGGCCCCCGAAACGGTCAGGGCGAGATGCGGCGACTCGGAATAATCTACGTCCGATACGCCCAGTCCCGGCTTTCCAAGGAAATTATACGTGAGGGAGAAACCCACCCGGAAAGCTTTGTTGATGTTCTGCTGGTCGAAGTTCGAGCCGTTTACCGCGAAGACCTTGTAGTCGAGCTTTTTCGCGATCGTTCCCAGTATCGCAAGCCCGGTCTGGAAGTTCGGTGTGAACGGTTCGGTGGTCGCGATGGATGGGAAGTCCTCGAACATGAGGAGGTTGCTAGCGCGGAAGAAGAACTCGGTGGGAGGTATGAACTCGCCGATCCTTATCTGAAACTCGTCGCAGAAACGGTACTGGACCCAGAGGTACAGGAGGCGAAAGTTGCGGTCGGTGGTGTCGGTGACGTTGAATGTGGAGATGTTTCCTCCGGAGTCCACGACGGTGTACTGCGTTAGCGCTATAGGAACGTTGTACTGGGACACGAGCTC
>DAONII010000277.1:0-2412 GCA_035405085.1 bacterium
GGCCTTCGAAGCGCATTCTGCCACGTCCGTCATTTGGCGAGGGCGATCCTTAGCTTCATTTGGCTCATCGATCAAAAGCCCCGCGCCGTCCGCCCCTTCATCCTTCCTGTCATTTTCAGCTCTCGCCACCCCTCCGAAGCGCTTCTTCTTAGCTGAGGAAGTAGCCCGCCCTGAAAACCCGGCATCGAGAAATGTCGAGAGGTCCGCATCGTTCTCGGCGGAGATAAGGAGCTCCCCCCCCTTTAGCAGCCTGCCTCCGACGCTTTCGAAGACGAGGGGTGATTTCTCGCCGGGCGTCCAGGGTGGCTCAGAGGCTATGTCGACGACGGAGATCCCGGCTAGATGCGCGGCGCCTATGATGTCGGCGACCGTCGCATCGTGCATCGACTTCCCGTCCGAGATAAATAGAAGCGCCCCCCTGAGGGCTATCCCGTCCCCATCCGGGACAAGTTTCTCGTGATCCTTGACCATCCTCGCGAAGAGGTATTCGTAGGGGGATTCGATCTCCCCGACCGCCGACTCAATAAGGGCCGTCTCGATGTGACGCCTGCGGCCGGCGAATTCGGGCGACCTCCTGTACGTCGTCATCGCGTGGTTGCGAACCAACTCCATCGCCGATTCGAGATCCGAAACGTGAGGTATCCTCGCGACCCCCGCTATCCCGGTTTCCGGGTTCAAAAGGACGAGCACGGCGTCTCCCGCTACCGGAGCGCCGAGGGAAAGCTCCTTCCCCTTCTGCATGGTGACGAAGCCGTACTGATCCATCAGATAGGGGTGCGAAGAGAAATCCACCGCCGGTTTCGGGTGCTGGTTTCCCCACAGTATCCTGTGAAACGCGTACGAATAGTTCCTGATGAAATACGGGCGGGAATCCTCCCCGTCATCCCCCTGAGGAAAGAGCTGCGGCCTTTCGCCTTCCGTTTCCTCCGGCTCGGGCGAAAAGGAATCCTTCGAAGCGGTCGGCCCGGGGTTCACCTCTTCCTTCGCGTCCTCGAGGCGCGAGAGGCGAAGCTCGTCGGTCCATCTGTTCCCGCCCATGCCCCGGTAGAGGTCCACCTTCTCCTCAACCTGCCTTGGCACCTTGACGAACCTCTTCGCATCGTCGAAGTTCGCGACGACCTCCTTCACGGTGCTCCCCTCGACCGGGAACCCGTTGGACAGCAGATAGTTCTTCAGATAGACAGCCCTGGCGCCGGCTCCCATGGATCCTCCTATTCTCGGGCTTCCTCCCTGGAGATGATCTTCTTTCCCCTGCCGTGAAACAGCCTCCTCTTCTGCAGCTCGGCCACGAGCTCCGCGGTGAAGAGCAGCAGCACGGAGAGATAATAGACCCAAACGACGAACAGCACTGCGACCGCCAGCGACCCGAAGATAACGTTGTAGCGGTTTACCGAAAAGAGCATGTACCAGCGGAAGAGGAGCTTGGCCACCCCGAGCCCGAGCGCGAAGACCACCCCGCCTACGCACGCGTAGCGTATGTAGACCTTGGGGTTCGGGATCACCACGACGGTCATCACATAGGCGAGAAACGCGACGAACACGAAGAACGCCTTTCCGCCCATCAGCTCCGAGAGCGGGAAGATGAAGCCGGTTCGCGCGAGTATCCCCTCCAGCACCTGGGCCATCGTGGGCAAGGAGAAGAGCAGCGTGATCCAGAATATCAGCGCGATGCCCAGCAGGCGGGAGTGAAAGAAGTTGCGGCGCCTGACCGCCTTGAAGACGATGTCGAGAGAACGCTCTATGGAGGATGTGAGCAGCGTGGCGATGAATACCAGCGAACCGATGCCGACGATTCCAAGCGAGGAGCGCTTAGAGAGTATAGACTCCAGGTTCGCGACGAACATGTCGCGGCCGACCGGGAGCACGTTCGTGGCCATCGCCACGACGCTGTTGAAGGCCTCCTCCGATCCCCGCAGAAAGTAGCCGGTTATCGAAACCATCATCATCCCGATCGGGATGACCGCCAGAAGCGCGCCGAACGCGATGTTCTCGGCGAGGTTCAGGCAGTCGTCGCGCCAGAACGACTTGAATATGTTTCCGACTGATCTCATCTCGACCCTTCCTCACTTCTTTCTGCAGACTATCCTTACCGGTATCCCCTCGGCCCCTATCGCCTCCTGTATCCTCCTGGTCAGATAGCGCCGGTACGTGTAGGGCACCGCCGCCGGAAAGTTCGAAAAGAGGGTGAACGTGGGCGGGCGCGTCCCGGTCTGGGTCGCGTAGTAGACGCGCACCTGCTTTCCGCGGTGGTCCGGAAGGTGATGGCCCGCGAGCGCCTCCTCCATTATCCTGTTCAGCTTCGAGGTGGAGACCCTTGTGGCGAGGGCGCGGTCGATCCGGTCTATCCCGCGAAAGATTTTCATGCAGTTCTGGCCGGTCGCCGCCGAGATCGGGAACGCCGGTATGCCCTCG
>DAONII010000278.1:0-2411 GCA_035405085.1 bacterium
GCTCGCCTTCAATGCGAAGCACCTCTGGATACCGCACTCGATAGGCGCGATGAAGAAAGAGAACTTCCGCGGACAGCCGCCGGAGGTGACCGGGCCGCTAAAGTTCGCCGAGAGGATAGCATTCGAGACGGAGGCGATGAAGGGGATCGACGCGGTCATATCGACCTCCGGCGAGCTATCGAAATACCTGCGCCGCGACTACAGCCGCGAGCCCGAGCTCTTCCTCCCGCCGTGCATCGACACCGACCTAATACGGCCGCTGCCTCCGGGCGCCGGCTGCGAGCGGATACTCGACTTCCTCTCAGGCGGCGACGCGTCCCTTCGTTCGAAACTCGCGAAGAGCCGCACCGTCCTCGAGGTGAGCCGGACCGACCGCACGAAGCGCAAGGACGTAGTGATACGCGCGGTAGCCAAGGCCGCCAAGAAGCACCCGGACCTCATGTGCCTGCTGACGATAAGCCCGGACGCAAAGGAGGTCTACGCAGACCTCTGCTCGCTCATGGATGAGCTCGGCGTGCGCGACAGGACGGTTTTCATAGGGATGGTCCCGCGCGATATAATGTCTGAGCTCTTCGCCCTCTCCACCGTCTACGTAACACCTGCCGACCAGGAGACCTTCGGCATGTCCATACAGGAGGCGGCGGCCTGCAGAAGGCCTATCATCTCATCGGACAGGGTCCCGTTCGCGACAGAGTACCTTATGAAAAACGAGCGTGAGGAGACCGTCGAGACCCCCTCCGGCCCCTCGAAACTTCGGTGGGGCGAAGGCGGCGTGGTCGCGCCCTCCGGAGACCACGAGGCCTTCGGGTACGCGCTCGAAAGGATCCTCTCGGACAAATCTTTGCAGGAGAGCTTGGCCGACGGGGCGTACCGCGCGACCATCCCCTACTTCACGTGGCCGAACCTCACGCGCGAGCTCTTGAGAAAGGCCGAGGTGAAAATCCCGGCAGACGCATAGAAGATCCCGAATTCGATCGAAAAAAAGGGCCCCTGCCGGGGCCCTTTTGCCTGCATCTTCGCCGAAAACCGCATCTCTCACTTCACGGAGAGACAGGCTTCATGAACTGCTGCAGATAAGCGGAATTGATGAAGTAGCTGCCCGAACCCACTGTGATATCGGCGGCGTGCTCCGGCGTCGGGTTCGAGCCGACGACTATGTGGATGTCGCCGACGAGAGGATCCCCGGCTCCCACCTCGGTCACTACGGCGCTCACGTGGTCCTGGATTATCTTAGTCTTCGCGACGCCGCCGAACCTCCTGCCGCTGCTCTGCCCGAACCCGGGCAGGGACGTCTGGAGCTCACCGTTGTCGTCCACGATGCCCGTCCTGACGGTCTCCATAATCTGTTCAACCGACTTCGGCACGACTGCATTTCCCTCGAAGGCATTCCTGTGAACGCGCTGCGCGGGCACCCCAAGATCGGGGCTGTCGAGCATGGACCAGATGAGGTCGGCGAGCAAAGAGGCCTGTGCGCCGGCCACCGTGATGAGCTTTCGCGCACCGCCCTTGAGTTCGCCCAGCCAGCTTACCTCCTCGCCCTCGGGGACCTTTGACGCCGCATCATCCATCAGCCCGGCCTTGACGCTCTTGAGCCAGCCCGCAAGGATATGGCCTATGCCTTTAGCCTCCGAGACTAAAGGACCGTTCGTGGTGTTGATTACATCCTCCTGAAACGACGGCATAGCGACGTAGGAGCTGTCCCTGATGATTCCGCGCTCGGCCCTGGCCTTTTCGCGCTCGTTCGCGAGCTTAAGCTCTTCCCTCATGTGCTCGGCGAGGCTCTTCCAGCGAAGCTCCTTGTTTGCCAGGTCGGCCATCCTCGATATGCTGTCACGCAGATCCGTCTTTTGGGAAAACTCGTGGATCATCCTCGCCGCTTCGGCGTATTTGGCTATGTCGTATCCGCCCGATTTCCCGTTCGAACTCAAATCGAGCGAAACGAAGTCGCTGCCGTAACCGTTTTCCCTTCCCCATGTGGCAAAACCCGCCTTGTCGCTTATCGCGACGAAGGCTTTCGCCTTCACGGCGCTCGCCTCGGCCACCGCCATCCCGAACTGCTCGTAGTGCTGCGTGCCGAGGTGGGCGAACGCGCTCAGATACATAGCGGCGATGACTGGGGGCTGCTGGCTCTCTATGCGCACGATCTGTCCGTTCTTGCCTATTCGCAGGCCGTACATATCGGCGACGGTTTGGACCTTATCCATGACCTTTATTTCACCGGGATCCGGGTTCTGCGGATTCCCGCCAATTATCACGATCTTGAAATCGTCGTAGAGGCCCGGAAACTGTTTCCTCAACTCGCCGAGTATGATCACCTGGCCGGGGATGTTTTTAGAGGAGGCGATTCTCCCCCAGTTCATGAAGAACTTCCCCTTCACGAGCTTGTTTTCGGAGATCAGTGTTTCGGCCTT
>DAONII010000279.1:0-2409 GCA_035405085.1 bacterium
AGAGCCCGATAGTCTCCGGGCTCGAATCCATTGTTTTGCCCTGGACCAGCCCTCTCGAGCTCGCATCCGGCGACGCCGAATCGGTGCCGCTTGCATTCTCCACACCGCTCTCGGCGGCGGTTGAGGGAAAGAGCGCGATGCTCGACCCTCAGTCAGCGAGAGAGGCGCTGACCCAAGGGAAGCGGGGTGAATACCTCCTCGCCGCTACGCTCGACGGCCCGTTCGAAAGCCTCTTTGCAGCCGGCGGCGAAAAGGCGCCCAGCGGGCGCACCGCTATTCCCTCTAGCCCGGCCGGAGCCAGGATATTCGTCGTGGGCTCCTCGCACTGGATCGCCGACCGCACGCTCTCCACCTTTCCGCAGAACGCCGCCCTCTTCGAGAACGCGCTCGACCTCTTCGCGATGGGCGACGCGCTCATAGGGATACGCGCGAAAAGCGACACGCTTCGCCCGATAGCGCCGCTCACCGACGGCGCGCGCTCGATACTCAAGTTCGCGAACATCCTCGCCGGGCCTCTGCTAGTAGTTGCAACAGGCGCGCTCGTCTTTTTCTTCAAGCGCCGCCGCAGGAAGAGAGCCGTGGCCGCGTACCGATAGAGAGGTTTCGAATGAAGAACAGGCGCCCCCTGATTTATCTCTCGGTCGCGGTGCTCGTAGTCATCGCGACCTTTATCGTCGAGAGGCCCGACGACGAGCGGATCAGCGACGTATCGGCGAAATACTTGATAGACGGCTACGACTCGGCGAAGGTCGCGAGCTTCGAGGTGACCCAGCTCATGGACGGCGCACAGCTAAGGCGCGAGGGGGAGGGCTGGGCCGTCGCTGAGCTCGCGAGCCCCGCAAGGCGCGAGCTTCTCGCGGCCGAGGGAAGGTACCCGCCCGAGGCGAACTGGGTGCGGGCCGAGAGCGTACGCGTGAACAGCGCGCTGGGCAGCTTCGGCGGACTCGAGGAGGGGCTCTTCGTATCCGACAACCCGGAGAAGCAGCATGAATACAGGGTGGACGCGGCCGGGGTGTCGGTGCGCGGCTACGATTCCGACGGAAACAAGCTCTTCGACGTTATCGTCGGGAAGAGCGGCCCGGACTTCATGGGCACCTACGTGCGCCGTGAAGGCGAGAATCGCGTGTGGCTCGTGAACAGGCCGATAGTGGGCGCCTTTTCGCCCAGGGCATCGGACTGGGAGAAGAGAGAGGAAAAGGAAAGCCCCCCTGAGAAGCCGGGTCAGACCCCCCTGGAATAGCCGGATTTGAAGGGGTCGAATCCGGAATCGAACGCGGCGGCCGCCTGCCGCGGGAAGAGCCTGCCGAGCGGCGTCAGCGAGACCCTGTCCCCATCGATGAAGACCAGCCCGTCCCTCTCGAGGGGCTCCAGCCGCATCCTCACATCCTCCGGAACCCCCGCCGCTCGCTGCGAGCAGAAAAGCGAGCGTATGCGTTCGCGCACGCCCTCCTCCTCCGGCGCGAGGAGCGCCCCGCGCGAGGTCGCGAATTCGTTTCTCCCGATCCTTTGAAGATACAGAGCTAGCTTCTTCTCGTTTTGCGCGTAGAGGTTCCCTGCCTCGCTTATAGAAGTCGCGCCGACTCCCACTATGGGGACCCCGGCCGCAGCGGTGTATCCCTGAAAATTTCGCGTGAGCTTACCCGCGCGGTGAGCAACGGCGAGCTGATCCCCTTCCCTTGCGAAGTGGTCGAGGCCTATGAACGAGTACCCGGCCTCCCCGAACGCCTCGATCGCGGAAGCAAAGAGCGAAATCTTTTCAAGAGGGCCGGGGAGCGCCGCCGCGTCGATCTCGCGCTGGTGAGGGAGGCGGCGCGGGAGATAGGCGAAGTTGAAGAGCGCGACGCGATCCGGCGAGAGCAAGGCGACTTTAGCGAGCGTTTCCCTCCAGGATTTTGCGGTCTGGCGCGGGAGGCCGTAGATCAGATCGAGGTTCACCCCCGCGCCCGCCTCTTTGGCTTCATCGATAAGGCGGCGGATCCTTTCGAAATCGCAGCTCCTCCCTATCGCTTTCCCAACGCAGGCGTCGAAGTCCTGCACTCCGAAGCTCATCCGGTTGAAGCCGATCCTGCAGAGTTGAATGATATCCTCGGGTTCTATTGCGCGAGGATCGATCTCGATCGCCAGCTCCGCTCCCTCCGCCATGCCCATCCTCGACGACGCTGCGGAGACGATGCGCCCCAGCGCCTCGGCCCCCACCGAAGAGGGCGTGCCTCCTCCGAAGTGGATGCCTGCGAGGCGGCAGCTTTCCCCTGTCGCTTGAGCCAGATGTTCGATCTCTCGGAGGCAGGAATCGACGTAGCGGGTTTTTATTTCGCCGTTTCTCGTGGCTATGGAGCTGCAGCCGCAGAACGCGCAGCGCGCGTCGCAAAAGGGTATATGGACGTAGAGCGAGAGAGCGGCCGCTTCCTC
>DAONII010000280.1:0-2396 GCA_035405085.1 bacterium
GGTCGCAGGGGCCCATCGAGTTCAACGCGAACGGAAAGGTGGAACCCGGCCTGCTGAATCTGCAGGGGAAGGCGGCGGTGGAGAAGGGGCTGTCGGCTGAGCTCGTAGCCGCGCCCGCTTCGCGCAAGCTTCTCTTCGACTCCGAGGGAAAAATCCTCTTGCCGATAACGATATCAGGCAAGGTTTCGTCGCCGGAGTTCTCGGTCGACATAGGGAAGCTGACGGCGAAGTTGAAGGAGAGAGAGACCGCTGCGCCCGGGCCCGCGGCCTCCGTGGAGGAAAAGCCGAAGGCCCCGGCTAAGCCGGCGGTTTCGCCGAAGCCCAAGCCCCACGTCAGGAAGAAGCGGGCGCCAGGGGGCGAGCCTGAAAGGAAGCCGGTTTTGACCCCCGACAAAAAGCGCCAGAGGTCTTCCGTGCCTCCGACCGGCGAACAGGTGGACGACATACTGAAGGTCATCATAGGAAACTGAGCGGAGGAACAGAGATTTGAAATCCAGCGAGGGCAAAGGTAGATTCGCCGAATTCATGGAGGGCGCTGCGCCGGCGCTGATGATCTTAGCCGCGATGATCCTTGCGGCGGGGGCCGCGCGCTATTCTCAGAGTCGCCGCGAGGTTCCCCCCGAGATGGCCATGGTGGTGGAACCGGCGAGCGAGGAGGACGTGCACGAGCCGGAGGTGGAATGGGAGGAGCCCGCAGAGGAGGATGCGGAGGTTTCCCCGGCGGAGGTCCGCATCGAGGTGAACATCCCGGCGACGGAGATGACTCTCCTCGAAGGTGAAACGGAGCTGTTCAGGCGCAGGGTCGCGATCGGAAGCGGGGTCTATCCCACGCCCCCGCTCACTTCCTTCATAAGCAGGATAGAGTGGAACCCGTGGTGGTATCCCCCACCCTACTCGGACTGGGCGAAAGACGACAAGCCGACCCCTCCCGGGCCGGGAAACCCGCTGGGCCTCGTCAAGATACCGCTCTCAGGCGACATACTCTTCCACGGCACGAACAAGGAGTGGACGGTCGGCAGGCCGGCTTCGCACGGCTGCATGAGGATGAAGAACAGCGAGGTGACGGCGCTGGCCTGGTACCTCCAGAGCAATTTCTCGGATCACAGCGATCCTGAGCTGCGCGACAAGTACAAAAGGAACCGCGGCACGACATACGTGGTGCGCCTGAATACCCGGATTCCGGTCCGGCTCGTCTACAGGCCGGTGGTGGCGAGAAACGGCTTCCTCGTATTCTACCCGGACCACTACAACAGGATGTGGGGGCGAAAGAAGGCCGGGGTGCTCGGGGCGCTTCTGAACCACGGAGTGGACATATCGGTCATAGATGACGCGAAGATCGAATCCATAGCGAAGAGCTGGCCGTCGCGCGGCACGAAGATCTTTGTGCGCGACATAATTCTCGATTCCTCGCCGGCCTCGCTCCTCGACGCGCCGGTCTGTGAATAGTTGTTGACCGCCGTCGGCGTTCGGCTAAAAGTCGCTTTCAATTCCAAAAGGGGGATCCATGAAAAAATTTAAGGCGCTTGCCCTGTTCGTCTGCTTCCTTATCTCGGTTCCAGCGGCGGCGATGGCCGGCAATGCGGATCTGTTGCTCAAGAGCGTGGCGAAGAAGGCGGCCATGTCCCCCAAGGCGCAGGGCTCCTGGTCGAAGGCGCTCGCGCGGGAGGGGGGCGAGACGCTAGTCCCCGCACTCATACGCTCGAAGGACGTCCACGCTACAGCCCTCGCCGTCGAGGAGGCGGGCGGGCGCGCCGTGATAATAAGCGACAGCATAATATCGGTCCATCTGCTTCCGGATTCGGTGGAGCTTATAACTTCGCGCCCGGAGGTGGAAATCGCCGAGGCTGCGCTCCCGCTGCACCCGAAGATGAGCTCCGCGCGCACCGCCACTCGCGTAGACGCGGTCCAGGACGGCACAGGGCTCGGAACACCCTACAATGGCAAGAATGTGGTGATGGGGGTGGTGGACTCGACCCTCGACTACGGCCACCCGGACTTCACCTCCGGCGGAGCCACCCGCGTGCAGTACGTCGAGCAGACCTCCGGCGCCACTAAGACCGACTGCTTCAAGAGCGAGATAATCGACGGCTCGTGCGCGATAACCGACCGCGGGCAGGGCGCCGTGCACGGCACCCACGTGACGGGCATTGCGGCCGGGGCGGGCTCGGTCTACACCGGCGTAGCTCCCGAGGCGGACATCCTTTTCGTCTTCGACAGCTCGAGCGACGCCCTCAGCGGCGGCAGCATGGGCACCGCGGTTGTCGAGGGTGTAAACACGATATTCTCCAAGGCGGATACGCTCGACAAGCCCGCGGTCGTGAACCTCTCACTCGGCACCTCGCTCGGCGCGCACGACGGCACATCGCTTCTCGAACAGGGCCTCGACGCGCTCACGA
>DAONII010000281.1:0-2386 GCA_035405085.1 bacterium
GGGTAGGGACTGATCCCGCCTTTGATGCGCACAAAAAAAGCCCCTCCTTCCGGAGGGGCTTTTTATTTTTCCTTCCGCTGCCTTCCTACGACGACGTGCAGATCACCGAGTCGCCCGAGATGTTGCAGCTGATGTCGGAGTCGACGGAGACGCTGTCGACCATACCCCTCGTCGTTATCGTGAGGGTGGTCTCGGTCATCGTGAAGGTGATCGTGACGTTGATGTTCGAGGTGTAGGTCACGCCGTTTATCGTGGAGGTCCAGTTGCTCGTCACGATGCTCAGCGAGCCGGAATCCTCGCCGCCCGATACGGTCAGGGTGAGCAGCCCGTCGGCGACCACGGTGTAGTCGGTGCCGTCGAGCTCGAACTCGACCGTGAATCCGTCGCAGTCGATCGAGAGTTCGATCGAGCTGTCGTCCTCGAGCACGGTCACGGTACAGGAGCCGCCGAGGTCGCTCGCGACCGTGTAGGAGCTCTGGTCGGCCTTCGACGAGTCGAGGATCTTGCTGAGAACTGAGCCGATGGCAACGCCGTCGGCGACGTTCTTCGCTTCGAGCGCCTTCACCGTCATCGCGCCCGCTCCGCCCATCCCGCTCAATGCGGCCATCGATACGTTCATCGCCGCCGCCGAGGCGACGTTTGCGGTCTGCGCATCGGTTATCTGCGCCCCTCCGCCTCCTCCGCCGCCGCCGTCGCTCGACCCGCCGCAGCCTGCGACGAAGCCCGTGACCGCCAGCACAGCGGCGAACGCAACTCCCATGATCCTCTTCTTCATATGTCCTCCCTGTTGTGGTTTCCCGATTGTCAAAATCAGACAAGCCCGTTACTTGACGATTCCCTTCGTGTCAACCATAAGAAGGGCGGATGGAGACTCTAAGACCCACCGTTTTGTTTGCGACGGCGATCTCGCTGGTCTTTGCCCTTGCCCCCTCCTCTCCCGCGCTTGCGGGGAACTCTTCAGTGGAGCTGGGAGCGATAAGCGTAACGGCCTCTCCTCGGGAGGGAGCGGGCCTCTCGTTCGAGCGAGTCGGCAGGAGGGAGATCGAAGATTCGACCGAGGAGAGCGCGGCCGGGGTCCTCTCGCGTTTGCCGTCGGTGCAGGCCCTCGACAACGCGCGCGGCGAGAGCATAATCCAGCTGCGCGGCTTCGACCAGCAGCAGATCCTCGTGCTCATAGACGGCGCCCCTTCGGCGATACCGTTCGACGGCGTGCTCGATCTCGGCAAGCTCCCCGCCGCGATGATAGAGCGCATAGAGGTCGTCAAGGGCTCCGGCTCCGTCGTCTACGGGCCCGGGGGCCTGGGCGGCGCCATCAATATAATAACCCGCACCCCGCGCGACGCGCCGCTTTTGGAGTTCTCCTCCGGGGGATCCCCGGTGCACGAGATAGACGGCTCGATTCTGCACGGGGGAAGCATAGGGAGCTTTCGCTACTCGATCTTCGGCGGTTTCGACGTCAGGAAAGACTTTCCGATCTCAGCGAGCTTTTCGCCCGGGCCGAACCAGGGGAAGGGAGACCGCGCGGGAAGCAACCAAACCTACGGCTACGGCGGCGGGACGCTGGAGGTCGATGTAAACGAGAGTCATGCGCTGCTCCTCTCGGGAAACGTCGTAGGCGGAAGGTACGGCGTGCCGCCATCCGCGGTGAGCCCGCGGCCCAAGTACTGGCGCTTCGACCCGTGGATAGCTGCCACCGCGCAGCTCAGCCACGAGGGGAGGTACTTGAAGGACAAGCTGGAAATATCGGAGACCGTTTTCGTATCCCCCTTCGGAAACACGCTTCGCTCCTACGACGACGCCGACTACGACACCCAGACGAAGCGCTCATCGTTCACCTCCCGCTACGACGATCTGGCCGCGGGCGGCTTCGTCAGGGCCAGATTCTCGCTCGAGCCGGGTTTTATAGACGAGCTGAATTTCAGGCTCTGGGGAGGGGGGCGTTACGAGAAGCACGCCGAGTCCTCGGCGGGCACCCCCGGCGAGACGCAGTACAGCCACTGGCTTTTGACCCTCGCCCCGCAGGTCGACGCGAAGATATCCGGCATGTGGAGCGCTACCGCCGGCGCACAGATAGACGCGGAGGTTCCCGACCGCTTCGCGGGTATAGTGGAGCCGAAAAACCAGATAACCGCGGGGCCTTTCGTCGCGGTCGGTTTCTCGCCCTCGAAGAGTTTCGATATAGCCCTCTCCGCCGCGCGTCGGGCGAGGTTCCCCACGCTCAAGGAGCGCTTCGCTGACGCGTTCGGCCAGCGCGTTACGAACCCTTCGCTCGGCGCGGAGAGGTCGTGGAACTTCTCGCTCGACGCGACCGCACGCCTGCCCTTGGGTTTCAAGCTCAAGGCATCCGTCTTCGACAGCGAGCTCTCCGGGGCGATCGTTCGCGTGC
>DAONII010000282.1:0-2383 GCA_035405085.1 bacterium
GCCACCCTTGATGAAGTTGTCAGCTACCGCTCCGAAGACGTTGTCGGCGTATTCGGTCATCGTCTTTCCCAAGATCTCCTGCCCGGCTTCCTTCATCCCCTTTAGGCTCAACTCGAAGCCCTGTTCGACGAAGTTCTTCGCGCCGGTGCTGGCGTCCTTTAGATTGCCGAGTATCTTTGAGTCCGTCTTCGCGGCCAGGTCGTCGAGTATCCTGAAGATCCCCTTCTGCTGTTCCTTTATGACCTTCTCCTTCATCTCGTTTTCCATGATCCGGCGCGTGTTATCCGCCAGTATCTTTATCTCCTTTCCGCTTATCTCCTCCACCGCCTTTTTCATGACGTCGTCTGCGCCGCCCTTCAGTGCCTGGTTCTCGAGCTTAAGCGCGAGCCGCTCGGTCTGTTTTACTCCCTCCTCCATGAGCTCGGTGCCGAGCTTCTTCGTGCCCTTTACCGCCTGGCTCCCCTTTACGACCGACTTGCTTCCGCCGATAAACGAGAAAGCGACGTCGATCGTGCCCTCGAGGATCTCCCCGGGGCCGGAGTCCACGTTCGAGAGGTTCATCATCCCCTTGCCGAAGCCGGTGCCCATGCCGGCGGTTATCTCGCCCAGCTTTCCGGCGACCCAGCTGGCCCCGTCACGACCCCAGACGTTTTTGACCGCGCCTCCAGTGAGTTTGTTTGCCGTCCAGTCGGCCGCGTCGAAAGTCTTCTCGACTATCCCGGAGGTAGCCGCGCCGACTCCCTTTTCGACCGCATCGAGAGCTCCGTACGCCTCCTTGAACGTCTCGGCGCCGTAGCGGTCCTGGTCCCAGGCCTTGAATATTCCCTCGATCCTCTCCACGTGTTGCTTTTGAGTCTCCTTGCGCGTGTTTCCGTAGTAGAGCCCCGCCGCCTCAACCGCTACGATCCCGGTGAAGAGGCTCACCGAGTCCACGGCTACGCCCAGACCCTGCTGCGCCTTTTTGAACGCCGTCTTCGCGCCGGTCGCTTCGGTCACCTTGTTTGCTATCCCGTACGCGCCGGATGCGGTCATCTTTGCCGCGCCGTAGAGTTTCTCGCCGGCGCCCATCATGCCCGTCGTCAGGGACGATGCCGCTTTGTCAAGCCAGTCGCCGACGCCCGCGTGGGCGGTTCCCAAAAAAGGCGGGATGAGCCCGCGAGCGACCTTGATGTTTCGAAGAAATACCGGCTCCTCGGCGCCGGTCATTCCTCTCTTCATCTCGCTTGTCCAGCGCGCAAGGAACATGGCGTAAGTCTGCGCGAAGGTCCGGTCCTCGTTCGAAAAGATCTCGCTCGTTTTGAGCTGGGCGGCTTGGATCGAGGCGCGCGGCAGGACGTCGTCGCAGAATTCGAGCGAGGCCATCGTGAACGCGTAGTCGGCGGCGGTGAGCGATTCGAAGCCCGCCTGGATGTCCATGTGCAGGGAAAGGCCCTCGAGGAATTTCTCCTGGGCCTTTCTCATAGCCTTGCCTATGCGCTTGTCGTATTTGCCCGCGAGCTTGCGCACCGCCTTCGGCCACGCCTTTTCCTCGCTCTTTATCGCCATGATGAGGCCGCCGACCCTTGCGGCCGGCGATGTGAACTCATAGGAGATAGACTCCACGAGTCGTCCGAGCGAGGCGTACTCCTGAAGGCGGAACATCGCGACGGTCGCGGCACCCTTTTTTCTCTCTTCGTCGCTGAGGCTGACTAACGCTTCGGAGAGCGATTCGAGATTCGCATAGGCGTCCGTGGTCTTGACGATTGACGCCAGGGTCATGTCCAGAGTGTCCCTCGCGTAGGCCGCCGCTTTGGCCTGCTCGGAGTTCGAAGGCTCCTTGAGCAGGTCGGCCAGATTTCCGGCGAAGGAGATTGTGCCAGCCCTGTACGCCGGCATCTTTGCGAGAGCCCTGGAGAGGAGCTTTCGCTCCTTTTCCATCATCGAGACCATCTCGTCGATGCGTGCCTTGCGCAGTTTGCGGTAGGCGCGAAGAGTTGGGTTGGCGGAGTCTTCGTCGAAGACGTAGAGCGGGCCGCCCGCGACTATGCTCTCGAGATCCACCGGCCTCGCATCCTGCTCTATGAGCTTTGGTGTCGTCTTGACCTTCAGGCTGAACTCGGGGATCTCGCCGCCGCACCCCGAAAGGGCGAAGAGGGGCAAAAGGAGGATGGCGAAAACTCTTTTCATGGAAAACCTCATTTTTTAGGGGGGTAGAGCTTGTGCAGCTCGTCCATCTTTTCAGACCATCTCGAATGGTAGAGCTTGCCTTCGGCGAAGAGCTTCTTAGCCTTCTCGACGGCGGCGGCGCTACCGGTCCGCGCGCCCTGCTCGATCTCTGTAAAGCCCTCCAGCACGATGTCGGCCCGTTTCTTGAGGATTTCGTGAATGCCTGTTATCTCGTTCG
>DAONII010000283.1:0-2373 GCA_035405085.1 bacterium
ATCTCGAGGCCCTCGGTGACGGTGAAGCGCGCGCCGCCGCCGGCGCGCGTATCGATGAGCTTCGCGAAGTGCTCCGGCATCGCAGCGTCGCCCTTCAGGTCCCACACGAAGCCCTCGAATTCCCCCTGCAGGAAGAGCTTTATGAACGAGGCGACCTTGAAGTCGGCCCTCATGTAGGAGGGCAGGACGGATTCGAAGGAGAAGAAGGAGCCCTCCGGGCGCACTACGAATCCTAGCATCGGGTAGGGCATGTAGGTCCAGAACTCCTTGCTGCCGGCTATGCCGAATAGGAGGGCCGCTGAGTCCGAGAAGGCCCAGCCGGCCATCACGAAACCGGGGAACTGCCAGTCGTGGCGCCCCATCTTCTTAAGGTCCGACGCCACGGTAGGGGTCGCGTTCACGTCGAGGATCCAGTTTTCGCCGAAGGTGAACATCGCGTCGAGGGAGAGGGATATCGTGTAGAGGTTGACCGTGTTGCGGTTTAAGTAATCGGTTACGTTGTGCAGGCGGAAGTGGTGTAGGTCGAAGGAGGCCCCGGGCGCGAAGACGAACGAGTCGCAAAGCGGTATCGGCGCCATTCCGCGCACTCGCACGTCATGGTAGGAGAGCTTTCCGGGGGGGCTCTCCTTGACGGAGGAGCGCCCGTCATAGAGGTACTGAACGGATACGAGACCTGCGCGCTCGGGGAGGAGCCTCCATATTCGCTTTTCGAAAGATGACTGGGCGGGTGCGGTTGCGGCGGTCAAAAGTATCGCGGAAACCGAAAGGAAAGCTGCAAGGCTTTTCATCCGTCCCCCTTTTGTGTGGATTTTCCCGTGGAGTATGACATTGAAGCGTTTATGTAAAGCGAACCGGGCGGTTCGCGGAAAGGATTATCGTATATGAGTTACAGGGCGGTGATCTTCGACCTCGACGGGACGCTCCTCGACACGCTGGGCGACATCGCCGACGCGGCGAACGGCGTCCTCTCCTCGATGGGATTTCCGACCCACCCCCGCGATGCGTACAAGACCTTCGTAGGTGAGGGGATGGTCTCGCTCGCGAAACAGGCGCTTCCCGAGGGGGCCAGGGACGACGCCACGGTCGCCTCGTGGATACCGCGCGTGAAGGAGGCGTTCCGCAAAAGCTGGCCCGCGAAGACTCGGCCCTACGACGGAATCCCCGAGCTCCTCGATTCGCTCGCGGTGCGGGGAATCAAAATAGCGATTTTTTCGAACCGCCCCGACGACCTCACGAAGCTCATGGCGGGTACGATGCTCGCGCGGTGGGAGTTCTCGTCGGTCCACGGGGCCTGCGACGGCAATCCGTTTAAGCCGGATCCTTCCGTAGCGCTGAAGATAGTGAAGGAATTGGGATTCGAGCCTTCCGACTGCATTTTCCTCGGCGACTCGAACGTCGACATGCAGGCCTCCACGGCCGCTGGGATGTTTCCGGTCGGGGCGCTCTGGGGCTTCCGAACGGGGGACGAGCTCGTCGCCCACGGCGCGAAGAAGCTCGTGGCGCATCCGGGGGAGTTGCTGGGGCTTTTGTAAATTCGTAGCCCACAGTTGAATTTGCCCGGGTTTTTCTCGCCACGCCCGCCGACTCAGGCGCCATCGGCTCGTTGTGGCAGCCTCACCAGGTTTGGTTGTCTAACTCAAATTGCGGGACACTCTCTTCGCTACGTTCGACGCCTCAGACGCCGGCGTCTCACTGCGCTCGTGCGTCGCTATATTTACGGCTACGGAAAGCGTCGCACTCGGACGCCGCTCAGAGAGTGTCTCGCAATTTTCGTCAATCAAACACACCCATGTCTCGTTGTCGGTTAAAGGCAAAAGCGCCCTTTCTGCCTGAACGATGCAAAAAGACAGGTGGGTGGAACATCGGAGTACCCGTATACATATCAGCGGGTCTTTTTGATTTTAAAGAATACCGCCGGGGATATGTGGAGGGCTTCGCTGATTCTGGACAGGGTTCGGAGTGTGAGATTGGCCTTAAGCGACTCGACGCGCTGGTAATATTTGTAATCAAACCCGGCCTTGATTGCCAACTGTTCCTGTGTAAGCCGTGCGGCCGCACGGCTTAATTTCAGCCACAGCGCGGTATCTTTGCTTCTCTTTAAGATGATGATAACCCTCAGGACGATTCCCGAACAAATCCGCGTTATTCTGAATTTCCAAAAATTGCACTTCGTTGAAATCGCGCGGGAATCTCCCTTGACAGCAAGACGCAAAAGAGGGAAGGTGCGTCCGTTTCTTGCAATCCGGCAAAAAAACCCGCAATTTCAACAACTTGGATAACCACCATGATCGAGATCCGGTTTCATGGCCGAGGCGGCCAAGGCGCAGTGACCTCCGCAGAGCTCGTCGCTCTTGCGGCAATCGAACAGGGGCG
>DAONII010000284.1:0-2364 GCA_035405085.1 bacterium
GTCAGGGCGAACTCCACGCCGACCCTGTGGAAGGATTTTCTGATGTGGCTCGGCGGCGCAGCCTTTCTCGTGTTCCTGTTCGGCGGACCCACCCACGACATCTATCAGCTCGCGAAGGACAAGGTGAAGACCTGGCGCTCGAAGGACCCGCCGGACGGGCCCGGCGGCGCCTCGGGCGGCGGGAAGTTCGGCGAAGGCGCGGTGATAGATGCCAAATACGAGACGGTCCAAGGTGAGCGCGAGGCCGACGGTGCGAACCGCTCCGCCGAGGCTGCATCCGCGGCGGGCCTCCTAGCCTTTCTGGGCTATGCGGTGGTCGAGGCGACGACGGCCGCAAGGGTTGCGCTGCCCTTTGTGATAGGAGCGGCCCGCGCGGCCGCGGGTGCGGCGTCGGCCTTCATGGTGTTCCCCGCCGCGGTAATGGAAGGCGCCGTCGACCCCGACAGGCGCATGCCTCCGGACGCATAGATCATTTCAACAGAGAAGCCGGCATCTCCATTCGGCCTTGCCTTTTCCCGCAGAAATACAATAGTGGTTTCAAACACTGCGCGGTGGCGCCATGTTCCCCTCGTCTGCGCTCATGCGTCCCGCCGGCGAAAACCCGCAAAGGGGACCTTCCATGAAAGCATTGTCATTCTGCCTGCTCGCCGTCGCCCTGCTGTTTTCAGCCTCCGCAGAGGCGAAGGCAGGGGGAAAGGACTCCGCCATGCTTGAAAAAGAGGCAACCGCAGTAGTCGAGGAGTATCTATCGAAGTACGAGCCGATGGACCTTGAGCTCCGAAAGGCCTGGTTTGAGTACAACACAACCGGAAACAAGAAGGCCTCCGAGCGCGAGGCCGAGCTCATGCTCATGATAAGGAAGCTCGATAGCGATCGGGACCGCTTCGCGAGGATAAAAGGGCTCTTCAAAGAGAAGAAGAAGATCGCGGATCCGCTCGTTCGCCGTCAGGTGGAGGTTCTATACCAGAGCCATCTGCCAAACCAGGTCTCCAAGGAGAAGCTGGAAACGCTGACGAAGCTGGAAAAGAACCTCGATGTCGCGTTCAACGACTACCGGCCCGAGGTCGACGGAAAGAAACTCGACCTCGTCGAGATAAGCCACATCCTGGCCGATTCCACCGACAGCGCCGAACTCGAGAAGGCGTGGAAGGCGCAGCATCTGGTGGCGCCTCTTCTCGAGCGCGACTACCGCGAGCTCGTCAAGCTCAGAAACGATATCGCGCGCGATCTGGGATACAACAACGCGCTCGAGCTTCAGGCCGAGGTGGCAGAGACCGATCTCAAGATGCTCGACCGCTTCTATTCGGAGGTGACGAAGGCTACCGAAAAGCCGTTCAAAAAACTCAAGGAGGAGTATGTAGACCCGCGTCTCGCTAAGCGCTACGGGATAAAGGTTTCCGAGCTGAAGCCGTGGCACTACCAGAACGCTTTTTTTCAGGAGGCGCCCACCGCTATATTCGGCGACGTTGATCTCGACGAGCTGTATGCGAATTCAGACTCGAACGGGGTGATAAAGCAGACCCGCGATCTCTATGCGAGCATGGGCGTCGACGTGTCGAAGATACTGGCGAACTCGAGCCTCTTTCCGAAGCCGGGCAAGAACCAGCATGCGTGCGCGTGGTATCTCGACCCGAACAGGCCCGGTTCGTCTATTTTGATAATGAGTTTGCCCAGGCCGCCGAAGTCGCCCAAGGCGAGCGAGGCCTCCACGCTCGTCCACGAGCTCGGCCACGACATAAACTACGAGGCGATACTCGCAAACAAGGAAATCCCGTACCTGCTGCGCGACGCAACGATGCTCACCGAGGCGTTCGCGATGCTCATGGAGCAGCAGACGCAGACCGTCGACTGGTTCGTGAGGCTTGGCGTGGAAGAAAAGAAGGCGCGAGAGGCCGCCGACACCGTGGCGCTCATCGACTACGTGAACCAGCTCATGTTCCTGCGCTGGTCGGCGGCGATATACTGCTTTGAAAAGCGGATGTATGCCGACCCGGACGCGGATATTGGCGCCCTGTGGTGGGAGTGCCGAGAAAAAAACCAGATGCTCGCGAGGCCGAAGGGCTGGGAAAATCCGGATGCGCTGGCGAAATACCATATCCCGAACGTGTCGCCGCTCTACTATTCGAATTACGCGATAGGGCAGGTGGCGAACGTTCAGTTCGCCGAGCTCTTCGGGAAGAGGATAGGCGACGAGTCCCCGGGCGCGAGCTATTTCGGAAAGCGCGAGCTCGGCGACTGGCTCATGGGCGATTTCCTCGCGCAGGGCGAGAAGTACCGCTGGGACGAGTTTCTGAAGATGTCGACCGGGAAGCCGCTCTCCGTATCTTCGTGGACGAAGAGGTATGTGGGCTCGCCGGCCGAGAA
>DAONII010000285.1:0-2356 GCA_035405085.1 bacterium
TTTTCCTATGCTGGTTTCCTCGGATAGCATGACCGCGTCGGTTCCCTCCCAGACCGCTCCGGCGACGTCGGTCGCCTCCGCTCGCGTGGGCCTGGACTCGCGGACCATGGACTCCATCATCTGGGTTGCTGTTATAGCGGGTTTACCGGCCTGGAGGCAGGCCCGGAGTATTCGTCTCTGAAGGAGCGGGACCCTGTCGAAGGGCATCTCTATACCCAGGTCGCCGCGCGCGACCATCACCGCGTCCGCCGCGTCCACTATGCCTTCGAGATCGGCGAGCGCCTCGGGCTTCTCGATCTTGGCGATTATGCCGATGTGAGGCGCGCGCCGCTTAAGCATCCTTCGAAGCGCGAGTATGTTCGAGCGCGTGCGCACGAACGAGAGGCCGACGAAGTCGGCGTCGTTTCTTATCGCGAAGTCGAGTATCTCCCTGTCCTTCTTCGTGAGCGCGGCGGTGGTGAGCTTCGTCCCGGGGAGATTTATCCCCTTGTTCGAGCGGATCTCGCCGCCAGTCTTAACTCGGGCGAAGATGATCCGTCCTTCGACTTTTACCACCGAGAGTTCGACCATTCCGTCGTTTATGAAGATTTTGTTTCCGGGCCGGATATTCTTTGCGATGTTGTGTGGAACCGGTATCGCATTTCCCCTCTGGACCTTCGAACTGCAGAGGAGCTCGATCCGGTCGCCGGACCTGAGGCTCATCGGCTCATTTGCGAGCCGTCCGATTCGGTACTTGGGGCCCGGGAGATCGACGAGCACCGCGGCGGGGATGCCAGTCGAATGCGAGACCTCGCGGACGAGGTCGATCGTTTTTTTGTTTTCCTCGGGGCTGCCGTGGGCGCCGTTTATCCTGAAGACGCTGGCGCCGGCCAGCATCATAAGGCGCAGCTCGCCCCTCTTCGCGCTGGCGGGACCGAGCGTGGCCACTATCTTGGTCTTGTTATGCATTTTGAATCTCCTTTTAATTTAAGCTTTTTACGTTGAACGGTCCTTTTTGTCGATGTAGTTCTTTCAGGGAACAGGGAACAGGGAACAGGGAACAGGGAACAGGGAACAGGGAAAATATATGAAGCGAATTGTCATGGCAGTCTTCGCGCTTGCGGCGGGATCTCTTCTTGCGCCAAACGTCCCCTGCATCGGCGGCGGAAAGGCGTGGGCGGTCAAGCCGCCTTCGCAGGATGTGCGCAAAAAGGCTGAGAAGGATCACGAGAAGAAGAAGAAGGCTAAGGCCAGGGTGGAGTGCAGGGGTGGGTGCCCCTACGGCAAGGACAAGGTCACGGGCAAGTGCTACAAGCCGAAGGAGGGTCAGTTCTACCTCGACTGCAGGACCGGCGAGGTGAAGTTCAAGGAGGTCGAGTGCATAAACCTCCCGTGGAGGCCCTGCGGGGGTTCTTCTGGAGGCGCCTCGAAGAAGAAGGCAAAGGAGAAACAGAAATCCAAAGAGGTCGGGAAGCGGAGCGCGAAGAAATCGCCGGCGACCGGTGCCGCGGCGAAGCCCAAAAGCAAGTCATCCGCCTCCGGGCCTTCGGTGAAGAAGGAGGCGGCCAAGGCAGAGCCTGAAAAGGTTGAAAAGAAGACGGAGCCGCAAAGGGCTGCTGATGAGGCGGTCGCCCCTGAAAAATCCGAAGCCAGGAAGGTCGGCTCGGATGTACTCAACTGAATTTTCACGCGAAAGCCGTTCCGATGCCCCCTCGAATGCACACGAAGCACAAGACGATACGTTTCGAAGATCTGCCCTCTACGCAGCTCTACGCGATGGAGAAAGGCGGTTCACTGGAGGACGGCACCGTCATCGTCGCAGGTCATCAGAGCGAGGGGCGGGGGAGGCTCGGGCGGACGTGGCTTTCCCCGCCGGGCGAGGCGCTTCTCTTCTCCATCCTGCTCAAACCGCCGTTTTCTGCCGGCGAGGCGTCGCTCATGACGCCCGTGCTCTCCGTGGCGGTCGCGCGGGCGCTCAGAACCGCCGGCGTGAAAGCCGGGCTCCGATGGCCGAACGACGTGGTCGTCGGCGAAGCGAAGATAGCCGGCATAATAGCGGAGGCGCGCATCGAAGACGGAAAGCTCGTGTTCGTGGCCGTGGGCGCCGGCGTAAACGTGAATCAGGACGCCGGTTTTCTTTCCGGAATCGACAGGCCGGCGACTTCGGTCTTCGCCGAGACCGGAAGAAGGGGTGACCCGTATGCTCTGCTCAAACCGATCCTTGGCCACTTCGACTGCCTGCTTTCCGCCTTCCTCGAAAGCGGCTTCAGTGGGGTGTTTGAGCACTGGAGCGGACTCATGGACCACGGAGACGAGATGATAGCCCTTGATTTCGGGGACAGGATCGTTAAAGGAAGGATCCGCGGTTTCGGCGAGG
>DAONII010000286.1:0-2355 GCA_035405085.1 bacterium
GCTGCAGTCTATCGTCACACCGTCCTGCAAGCCCTTCGCGGAAATTATTATCGGCTCGGGGCGTACGGTGCCTTCCTTTATGATATAGGTCTCACGGTGGCCGTCCTTGTACTCCACGGTCATGACTATGTCGCGGCCGCGCGATTCCGCGTAGACCGCCGACATGTCCTCGGTCATCTGGAATCCGATGGCGTTGGGCATGTCGGGATTGCCGCTGTTGGGTATCTCGACGGTGCCGGCGTAGGTGCCCCATTCGCCGTTTCCGCTGTTTTCTATCGCCATACGGTCGGCCTCGGAGGTCGTCATCGTAGCGTAGTTCCAGCCGGCGTCTGGCATGTCCTGCGGATTCCAGCCCTGCGCCTCGGAGGCGGCGGATCCGCCGTTCATCCCCATCGTGTCCACGAGCGCGGACTCGGCCTTGAGCGTCGCGATCAGGCGCTCCTTTTCGTGGTAGTATTGGTCGTTCAAGTACTCGTCGCTGACGGCCTCGAGCTCCTCGATCGCCGCTTCGAGCTTCGCCTTGAGCTCCGCCTTTGCCGCAGCATACGGGTCGTCGGTGCCCTGGGTGGCTGCCGTCGTCGTCTTGTATCCGCCGTCATTCGTTATCCGTGTCAAAATCCACCTCCGCTCTTATGCCTAGCTGTTCATCTCGTCGTCGAACTCCGAGGCCTCGCCGAACATCGTGTCGAAGAAGGAGTTCATCTCAGTCTCGTACTCGCTCGAGGAGAATCCCTCCTCGTCGCTCGGAATTACTTCCGTGTCCTTCTCGACGGGCTTCTTCGTGAGTTCCTCGATGAATTTGTCCATCGCGTCCCTCGACGCCTCAAGCAGCTTGTCGTAGTCTCCGGCCGACTTGCTCGGGCGGTCCGACTGTACGATGTCGGGGTCCGTATAGTCGGCGTAGGTGCAGGAGTCGATGTCGAAATAGTCGTCCTCGACGAATTCCTTGTTTTCCTGCTCGAGTTCGTACGAATCCTTCGCGTCCGCGATCGCGGTGCTGTCGATCTCGTTGGGGTTGTAGAGGAAGTTCTTTCCGCCGCGCGCGTAGACGAAGCAGTGCGGGTTTGCCGAATCCTTGCCGGGGGTGAATTCGGGCGTCGCTATGACGTTCGTGCCCTTGCTCTCCATCCAGACGAAGGTAGCGTCATATATGTAGTTGTCGCCGTTTCCTGCGATTACTATGTCGTTGCCGCCCTCAGCCTGAATCCGGTTGCTGTAGAAAGGGTCTCCCTTCCTGAGGGGCTTCGTACCCTTCGGCATGTGCTCTTTGGCGTATTCGGTCGGGTCGTTTACGCCGGTCGTCCAGATTATGTCGTTGTAGTTAGTGCCCCTGATGTCGCCGCGCAGGTCGCTTATGAAGATGCCGGTGCGGTTCGAGAGGCGGCGGCTCTCGTCGTCCTTGTCCGGGGCCATGCTGTCGCTGCAGAAGGCGTCGGAGCTGTCCTCGAAAGACATGGGGTCGATGTCGTCGTTTCTGTCGAAGGCGCCGACGTTCCAGTCGTAGGATTTGTCCGCATTTTCGCTTTCCGGCCGCGATATGCCCAGCTTCTCCTCGAGGCCGTCGACGACGTGGCGGCAGGTCGATTTATATTCGCTCGCATCGATCTGGACCGGGCTCGAGCGGTTTTTGCCGCTGAGCGCGAGGCTCACGGAGGAGGCTGCCACGTAGTTCGTTCCGTCCACCTCGCAGGCTGCCGGTATGGGGCCCGAGGGCTCGAATCCCTCGATGCGGATCCGCGTTATCAGATCGCCATAATCGGCCTCGCCGCTGTAGAGCTCGATGACCGTGTGGTAGAGCTTAGTGCCGTCGGAGGCCCGTTTGCCCGTGTCCTCGTAGGTCACCTTGACGCCGGTCACCTGTACCTGCATATAGCGGGAGAGGTCGGAGGGAACCTTCTGTCCTATGCCGCCCTCGGCGTTCCACGGGGCAGCTATCATCGACGTCCCGCTTGCGGTCGAGTTCGTCTTGAAGGGGTCCGCACCCTCGCCGTCGCCGTTTCGCTCAACCCATATGTATTCCGGTATTTCGAAGGATACCGCGGTGCCGTATACGCCGTTCGCGGAGGAGTTGTTAAGAGCCGCCTCTGTGAGTTTGAGGTAGAGGTCCGAGACTGCGTCGTCCTCGGACGGGGCCGCCTCATCCGCGGAGATCACGCTGATCCCGTCGCCGGAGATGAGCATCGGTTCGTAGTCCGGGTCCATCATGGGGTTCGATATCCTGGCGCCCTCGGAGTTGTAGTACATCGCGTTTCCCTGGGGGTCGTACTTCACATAGAAGGACTCCTTCGAGAAGGCCTTGCCGATCCAGCCGTCGTTGTTCAGGTCCTTCATGCTGCGCAGCTCCCTCAGGTGCAG
>DAONII010000287.1:0-2318 GCA_035405085.1 bacterium
AGATCGAGATAGGCCCGGTGCGCCGCCTCCATCGCGTGCGTCCACTGCTCGGCGAGCCCGGGGTGCTCGCGGTAGAGCGGGGGCATCACGTAGCGGGCCTGCGACTCGTCGACGTACCGTTGGGAAAGTTGTGAATTGTGGGTCACGATACCGTTGGCCACGAAGTTATGGTTCGGGCCGTCCATCTCAATATCGTATGTCATCTGCCTTCCCGCGTACTCGACGCTTACGATCCTGCGAGGGCGGGGCACCAGCAGGGTGCCACCGGAAGGCTTTGGCGTCGGCATTATGACCCTGAAGTGCCTCTCTTCGCCGAACGCCCCCAGAAAATCGAACTCCTTGCCGTTCACGGAGCGATGACACGCTCCGCACAGGGTGACCAGGTTCGTGGGTTCCGACGCCAATGCAGGCGCAGCCCATATCGGAATTGCATGATGAATGGTAAGATCTTTGGAGGTCTTCCCGCACAGACGGCAGCGATGGAGATCCCTTTCAAAGATCTCACCCCTTATTTTTTCCACATCCCGCCGGATCGCTATCGAGCGTTTTGTGATTCCGCCCTTCCATGCGGGATTGCGCGAACCGAGCTTGCCCTCGCCCAGAAGCTTCTTTGTGTTTTCGCTGTGGTGCCAGCCGGCCTTGTACCTCTTCCCCCTGTTCCAGGGAGCGATGCCGGCCGACCATGATCCCGGAGCCTTCTGCAGACCGTGCTTCCTGATCCAGGCGCGGACAGTGTGCTTTGAAACGCCCGCTATCGCTGCGATGGCCTCCTGTGAAAGTTTGTCGTCGTGGTAGCGGCCCTTGAGCCAATTCCTATCACGATGGGCTTCTATGCCGTTCACCATCATGGCGGTGTTCAGATCGCCGTGCACCGCCAAACCATTTCGCGAGAGGTCCAGGCCGCCGGTGATCTCTTCGAGCCGTTTCCACCCTTGCGGAGTGAGGAAACGGTGATTCTTTGTGCAGGTAATCGTCTTTCCGTCCTCCAGACAAACCCTGAACACCGGCTTTTCACCCGAACACACTATGTCCTTCTCCTTGCCTGTGATGAAAGAGCCGCTTTGCTCATCGAGACAGCGCAGGCGCAGCAGCTTCATGCGCGAACGCCCGTGCGCGGTGGCCTTCATTTTGTAGAGCTCGTCGATTCGCCTCTTCTTGGTGCCATTTTTTTTCGGGGTTCCGTCGTCGGCTCTGCCCTGGTGGCGGTCGCTGTATATCAGCGTATCTCCGGCAAGGCAGTAACCCCATCCCGCTCTGTGCCGTATCAGCTCGTGTGTGAGCGAGCGCGATATGCCGGTTATGAGAAAATTCCAGACGCAGTGTTCGAGGACCGAGCCGTGATGGCTCGATATTATACGCTCGAGATAGTCGGCGTTAGTCTTTCGCCCCTTGCCGAACGACATGTAGCAGGTGCGGCCGGCGGCCTCGGCGAGTATCTCGGCGGGAACATCGGTATCGGTCTCGAAGACGAGCCCCTCGTCGTCGAGAAAGGCCTTCATCATCCTGTCGTCAACCTGCTGCCTTCCGACGAGGTAGACGCGCGGTTCGGTTACGACCTGATCCTTTTTCATCGGCATTTAGCAACCCGCAAACCGAGACCCGTAACCCGCAGGAAAGACCGCCGATTGCGTTCTAACCGCGGGTTACGGGTTACGGGTCACGGGTTACGGATTTAAGAGCATCCCATCGAGTTTCCGCAGTTGAGGCACTTGTAGCAGGCCCCGTTTCTTACCGTTATGGAGCCGCACTGGTCGCAAAAGGGCGCATCCCCCATCATGCCGGAGAGGTGGGCGTTTATCCCTCCGGCCTGGCGCTTCTCATCCGACGAATGAAGCGGAAGGGGCACGACGACGGAGGAGGTCTCAACGCTCTGCAGGCCGTCGCTTGAGGCGGCGGCCTTCAATACCGGCACCGCAGTTATCTCACCACCCTCGCGCTCATCCTCTGAAGGGGTTTTGATCTGCTCCTTTTTCTGGAGCCCCTGCGCCCCGGCCGCAGCGGCGGCCACGCGCTCCTTTGCGGCACCCGACTCGATCTGCATCTTCACGTCGTCGTCCTTCGTGGGCTTGACCTGCACGAAGTCGGTGCGGCCCATGTATTCCATGCCGAGCACCCGGAAGATATAGTCTATCACGGATGTTGCCATCTTTACGTTCGGATGGTCGCACACCCCCTGGGGCTCAAAGCGCGTAAAGGTGAAGCAATCGACGTACTCCTCGAGCGGAACGCCGTACTGCAGCCCCAGGGAAACCGCTATCGCGAAACAGTTCATCATGCTCCGGAAGGCGGCGCCCTCCTTGTGCATATCGATGAAGAGC
>DAONII010000288.1:0-2315 GCA_035405085.1 bacterium
GACGTCACCGATGAGAGTCGCGTTATCCGCCACGAACGCGGCAGGGTCGACCTGCGGAGTTTTGCCCTTGACGGTCATCATCATGGTCTGCCTCCGTTCAAACTTCGTTTCCGCGCCTTCCCTTTGATCTTATCGCCAGGCTCCATGCTATTCGAGCTCCGGCGGCTGCGCCGATCCCGTCGAAGATGAGGTCCGCAAGAGAGGCCTCACGGCCGGGAACGAGCATCTGGTGCATCTCGTCGGTGACACCGTACAGAAACGCCATGATGGCTGCGAGCGGGAAGATTTGCGCGCGGCCCCTCAGGGAGGTGCCTTCCAGCGCCCAGACGCACAGAGCGCCGAGCCCCGCGTAGACCAAAAGGTGCAGCAGCTTGTCCGCGTGCGGGAAGAGGGATGTGCCGTTCCACGCGCGAGAAGAGAGATAAAATATGACGCCCGCGTACGCGAGCGTTGTTATCCATCTGACGGCTCTCATGGGGTCCTTCGCCTGGTCGATCCTTGCGGGTGCCGACCGAGCCGGCGTCACATCTTGTACTTTCCGAAGTCTTCAGGGGACAGGTTCTCGAGGATCTCCGTCCACTTGCGCTTTCGCATCTCGTCGTTCGATCCCTCTCTGGAGAGGTCGATCTTCCTGGACTTCTCCATCACGCTCCTGGCGACGAAGACCGGAGACTTTACGCGAAGCGCGACCGCTATCGCGTCGGAGGGGCGGGCGTCCATGACTATCTCCCTGTCCTCCCGCATCAGGTAAATCCGGGCGTAGAACGTGTTGTCGGAAAGGTCGTTCACCTCCACCCTGGTCACCTTGACGTTTAGCTCCTCTAGGATGTTCTTGAGGAGGTCGTGCGTCATCGGGCGCGCCAGAGCTATCTGCTCGAGTTCCGTGGCTATCGCTGAGGCCTCTATGAGCCCTATCCAGATGGGGAGCGCGCACTTCTCATCCATATCCTTGAGGATGATGATGGGCATGCTGGTGAAGGGGTCGATGGTGAGCCCCGTGACCTTCATCTCGAGGAAGTCGCCCCCTCCGACGGTGCACTTTTCCGGTACCATAACTCTCCCCGTCCGCCCTTGGTTCTGCGCCCTATGCCTCGACGATCTCCCCGGCGAGGGAATTCGCATGGGCTGCGGTTATGCGCACCGGCACCATAGTACCAACGAGAGACGGTTGACCAGCAAAATGTACGATCCTGTTGTCGGGTAGACGGCCGGTGACCAGTCCGCGCTTCATTTTGTCGGTTCCCGTGGCCAGGGCCTCGAACGTTCGCCCTGTCTGCGCCGCGTTTTTCCGACGCGACGCGTCGAGCTGCATAGAGAGAAGTTTCGCGAGCCTCCTGTCCTTTTCGGCGGTCGGCACGTCGTCCGGCATTTTTTCTGCAGCCTCGGTTCCAGGCCTCGGGGAGTACTTGAAAGCGAATGCGGAATCGAAATCGACTTCGCGCATGAGGGAGAGGGTATCCTCGAAATCCGCTTCGGTTTCCCCGCAGAAGCCCACTATCAGGTCGGTGGTTATCGATATCTCGGGCCTTGCCCTCCTGAGTTTATTGCATATCTCCAGATACCGCTCGCGCGTGTATCCCCGTCGCATTTTTTTCAGCACGGCGTTGGAGCCCGCCTGCACCGGCAGGTGTATGTGCGGCATCAGCTTAGCGTTCTCCGCGTATTCGCGGACGAGGTCGTCGCCGACGTCGCGCGGGTGCGGGCTCGTGAAGCGGATGCGGGAGACCTCTGTTTCTTCAGCAATGCGCCTCAACAGACTGGCGAATGTCGTCCCCGTTCCCCGATCCCCGTTCCCTGTTCCCTTGTGTTCGTAGGCGTTGACGTTTTGCCCCAGCAGGGTCACCTCCTTCGTTTTGGAAGCCGCGAGGAGGGCTATCTCGCGGATTATGTCGTTTGGCGCCCGGCAGACCTCTCGGCCCCTCACGGATGGCACTATGCAGTACGAGCAGGCGCAGTTGCACCCCTTCATGATCGAGACGAATTCCGCAGGCTGGTATTCGAGACCAGAGATCCGAGACTCCGGATTCTCAGCGATTCCCAAAAACCGGTACTCGGAGGGGTCGTCTATGAGGTCAAGGGCAGCGGCTCTTCGTCCGGCGGCGGCCTCGGCGAGGAGTTCGGCTAGCCTGGGGATCTGGTCAGGGCCGAACATGATATCAATGTGGGGGTATCTTTCGAAGAGGGAAGCGCCCTCCTCCTGCGCCACGCAGCCGCACACCCCCACTATCGTTCGCGGCCGGTTTTCCTTGTATACCCGGGCCCTCCCGATCTCGCTTATAGCTTTATGATGGGACTTGGCGCGGATGGTGCATGTG
>DAONII010000289.1:0-2305 GCA_035405085.1 bacterium
GGAAGGCGGCAAGCGGCGCGGCGTCAAGGCCCGCCATCATGAGGAAGAAATTGCCTCCGCCGGCGTGCGTGGCAAAACCCCGCCTTTCAAGCTGCGCAAGAAGACCGGGACGGCGACTGAGGAGTTTCGAGGCCTCGGCCTCGACGCAGGAGCGTCGGCTCAAGAGGAAAGATGCGGCCCTCATCGCGGCGACGTTTACGCTGTAGGGGGCGCGCACTCGCAGAAGAAACTCGATGAGGCGCGGATCGCCGGCGACGACGCCGAGGCGCAAGCCCGCCATCCCCCAAGCCTTGGAGAAGGTCCTTAGAACGATGAGGTTCGAATACTCCATGGTCAACGGCAACACGGACTCCTCGCCGTACTCCGCGTAGGCCTCGTCTATCACGAAGAGAGTGTCCGGAAAGCCCTCGCACCAGGTTCGGACGTCGCCGGAAGAAACCGTGGCGCCGGTCGGATTGTCCGGCGAGGCGAAGATCGCGAGCTTGACCCCCCCCTTTAAGGCCGTCTCGATGGCACCTGCATCGAACCCTAAGTCGGCAGTCGCCGGCACCTCGACGAGCCTCGCGCCCACGAGCTTTAAATTGTGAGGGATGAGCGCGAAGGTGGGCGCAGAGGTCAGTGCCGTATCGACGCCCGGCTCTATAAATGTAAACGCTATGAGATGTATCGCCTCTCCGGTGCCGTTGGTCACCAGCAGCCGTTCCGAACTCATCCCCCATGCTCTCGAGAGCTCCCCCATGAACCGGCCGTACTCGGGATAGGCTGCGACCTCCTCCGCCGAAAGATCGGCGGCTTCCCACCCCGTGCCGGCGGTGTTCTCGTTGAAATCAAGGCGCACCCTTCCGCGGCGATTTTCGAGCGGCGGACTGTAGGCCCTGATCTCCCTTACGCTCCTCCTGGGCTCGATCACAGTATCTTCTCCACCTTGTACTCAAGTATGTCGGTCGCACCGCGCTCGCGCAGCATGGGTATGAGCGCTGGGACTTCGCGCGCCGGAACCGCCACCTTGACGGCATACCCCTGCGCCTTGTGCAGCGGCGATACGGTAGGCGAGCGCATGCAGGGGAGACCCGAGACCACGCGATCGAGTTCCTCGGCCGGCACGTTCATCTCAAGGAGAACCCGCTCGTCCGCGTTTAACGCGCTCTTCATGAGCATCACGAGCTCCCCCAGCCTGCGCCTCTTCCAGGGGTCGGCCATGGCCTCGCGATTGGCGATAAAGCGCGTCGTCGAGCGCATGATCTCGCCGACTATGGTAAGGCGGTTCGATTTCAGCGTCGCCCCGGTGGCGACGTTGTCGACGATTATATCCGCGTCCTCCGGGGGAAGCGCCTCGGTGGCTCCGTAGGTCTGCACGAATACAGCGTCGAGTTTTTTTGCCGCGATGAAGTCGGTAGCGAGCCTGCGGTACTCCGACGCCACGACGAGACGACGCGAGAACCTGTCCTGCGATGCGGCCAGCTCATCCGGCATCGCTGCGACTATGCGCACCGGGTCGAATCCCAAATCCATGAGCTCGACCACGTCAGCGTCCTTCTCGACCACCCAGTCGTGGCCTGCGAAGCCGCAGTCGTGACGCCCCAGGGCCACCAGTTGAGGTACGTTCTGGGGCTTGAGCATCTTCACCTCAAATCCGTCGTCGGTGCACGACGGCCGGTAAGACCGCTCGTTTAAACGAACCGAGAGGCCCACTCGCGCCATGAGGGCCGCAACCTTCTCCTGTATCCGGCCCTTGGGCAAAATCATCTTGAGAGTTTTGCTTTCCATGAATCCTCCATACAAAAAAAGGCCCGCTGTCAGAGCGGGCCTTTGAGAAAAACAAGAATCGGAATCCGGCCGGACCGCCCCGCCTACACGAATCGCTCGTGATGGTGGTGGACGAAGATGGCCGAAACGAATCCCATGCCGGAAGCCCTAGCATGCCCCGCAGCCCGGGCGCAACAGAAAAGATTGTCGTCAGCCGTTCCCCGGGTGTGAACCCCCGGCCTTTCGGGTGCCAGCCTCCCTGGCCGACGACGAGGCCGCGAGCTGGCCGCACGCGGCCATTATCTCGCGCCCGCGGCTCTTGCGGATATTCGCCTGTATCCCCTTCGTGTAGAGGAACTCGCTCCACCATGCTACCGTCTCGTCGAGTGGCGCCCTGAAAGGGGATCCCTCATAAGGGTTGAAAGGTATCAGGTTCACCTTCGCGCGAACGCCCTTCAAGAGCTCCACGAGGCGGCGCGCGTCATCCTTCGAGTCGTTCACCCCCCCTATCAGCACGTATTCGAAGGTCACTCGGTACCGCGAGCGCGCCGAATAGGCT
>DAONII010000290.1:0-2301 GCA_035405085.1 bacterium
CCTTGATGAGCAGATAGAGAAACAGCGGCGCACCCATGAACGAGGTTATTATTCCGACGGGCAGCGCGGTCGTCTCGAACAGGATGCGGCTCATTACGTCCGAGCCCAAAAGCAACAGGGCCCCGATGACGCCGGAGTACGGAATCACAAAGCGGTGATCGTTCATCACCAGCCGCCTTGCTATATGCGGGGCTATCAGGCCCATGAACGCTATGACGCCGCTGAAAGCGGTGGCAACCGCCGCGACCAAAGCAGCCAGGACGACGCCCACGGTGCGCACCCGCTTTGCCCTCACCCCCAGCATCCTCGCGCTCTCGTCGCCGGCACCCATCGCCTTTAAATCCCAGCGCCCCAGCATGCAGTAGGCAAAGACGGGCAGGGTGATAACGGCCAGAAGCCCGGTCTCGCTGAGCTCCGCCCTCGAGACGTCCCCGAAGGTCCAGAAGACGATGGAGGAGAGCTCGACCTCGGACGCAAAATACTGGATCAGGATGGTGCCCGACATGAAAAGAGAAGAGAGAGCGACGCCGGCGAGGACGATCGCCTGAGAGTTAATCGACCTCAGGCGAGACAGCCCGAGTATCACCGCCGACACAACCGCCGCCCCGCCGAATGCACACAGGGTGATTCCGTACATTAAGGACGGGGATGGATCCACGGCGCCAACACCTGCTGCGGAAATTCCTCCGGAAGTGCCGAGCTGCAGGACCACGATGGCGAAAGCGGCCCCGAAGGCGGCTCCGTGGCTGATCCCCAGCGTCGACGGCGAAGCGAGCGGGTTGCGCAAGAGGATCTGGATCAGGGCGCCCGCGAGGCCAAGGGCGAACCCTGTGGTGACAGCCGAAAGGGTCCTGGGAATCCTGACCCCCCAAAGGACCACGGACACAACGTCATCGCCATCCCTGAGAAATCCGCCCGCGACGTCGAAAAAAGAAAGCTCGTAGACTCCTGTGCCCAGGGAAATGAAACAGAGAAGCGCCAGGAGCGCGAAAAGGACCGCGAGCCCTCGCACCCTCACGCCTCGCGATCTCTTATAGCGGGCGACCGCATGCCCCCTGTCGTATTCCTTTAGGTGAGTCATCGCTTATTCAATTCACGGATGAGGCCAATCCTTTCCGGCATGTCACTTCACGGCCTCCAGGTAGAACGAATTCCCATCCTCTATGGCCACGTCGCCGAACCCAGCGGCCTTGAGAAGAGCTTCGAACTCCCCGTCGGATATCAGCCTATGGGAACTGACGGCCCCTTCGACCCCGGCGTGAAACGCGTCCAGGTCCCGCCTGTTCATGGAGTGAGCCACCACGAAAAGCCCCGGGCTCTTGAGGCAGGAGAAGGCGTTAAAGATCACCCTGGCCGGATCGAAAAAATGAGGAAACGCGTTGTAGATTATCACCTTGTCGAACGCCGACGGGGAAAACCCGTGTTTTTCGAAGTCTCCGCAAACCGCCCGGACTCCTCCGTGCTTTCTTTTGAGGATCTCGATCATCGCTGCGGAGACGTCCATGGCGGTTATATTTTCGACATCCACGCCGCGCTCCAAGAGGAAGGGAACGAGTATGCCCGTGCCGCAGCCCACATCGAGAACTCTGTCGCTTTCGGCAAAGGGTATGCGGCTGCATATCGACCGGATATCCTTGAGATCCTTATCGGTCGTGTATGAGTCCCAATCCCCTGCCTTGGAGTTGAAGAAATCGATCGTGCTCTGTTTCGGATGCGCCATGACGTGAAATTTACCGCGTGTCTCAGGATTTAAACCTCGGCCCCGGCCGCCCTGCAAAAAAACACGGGGCCCCTATAAGGGGCCCCGCACATCATCCCGGTTCAGAGCTTCTTATGGCAGAGCCACCAGTCGAGGCACTCGAAATCGCCGGACTTGGACTTCTTCAGTCGCTCCTGGGCCGTCTGCACATCCTTCGGGGGAGGTATTATCACGTGGTCCTTGCCCACGACCTCGCTCTCAGGCCATTGCGCCGGCATCGCGACGTTGTTCTTGTCGGAGATCTGCATCGCCTGCACCGAGCGAAGGATCTCGTCCATGTTCCTGCCCAGCTCCTGAGGATAATAGAATATGATGCGGATCGCACCGTCCCCGTCCACCACGAACACCGCCCTGACAGTGTTCGAGCCCTTGCCGGGATGGATGAGCCCTAGCTTCTTGGCCACGCTGCCGTCATCCGCTATTATCGGGAAGCCGATCTGGACGCCCAGCTTCTCCTTTATCCACTCCTCCCACTTTATGTGGGAAAAGACCTGGTCTACGCTCATGCCGATGAGTTCGCAGCCCAGGGCCTTGAACTTTTC
>DAONII010000291.1:0-2301 GCA_035405085.1 bacterium
CCTTCTCGCGTATGCTCGCCGCGCGGGCGATGAGATAATACAGCAGAAAACCCATCCCGATGATAACGAGCACGTCGATGAACGCGTGCGCCTCGCGGGCATAGCTGTGCAGGGGCGCAATTGTATTGTAGAAGCGCTCCTGATAGATCTCCCAGAGGAGCGCGACGACCACGTAGGCGAGCGCTATGAGCATCGCGTAGGGGATCTTTACACTGAAGCCGCCACACCTGAACTTCTTTGTCATTTCGTTCTCCGGTTTTAATTCCTTTCAGCCCTTTACCCCGCCGAAGGGGTGTCGTCGTTTACCGCTCCGGAGACCGGAACGCGCACGGTGAACGCCGTGCCCTTCCCGACCTCGCTCTCCACCGCGATGGTTCCCCCGTGGCGCTCCACTATCTCGCGGACGACGGAGAGGCCGAGCCCGATTCCCCGCCGCGCGCGGCGCGTGGTGAAGAACGGCTCGAAGATCCTGTCTATGTTCTCCTTCGGTATCCCCTCGCCGGTGTCTGAGACGCGAACCTCTACGGCGCCGTCAACCTCGCATGCGCGCACGGAGAGCGTCCCGCCGTCGGGCATCGCGTCCACCGCGTTGTTCACGAGATTCAGGAAGACCTGGTCGAGCTCTCCGGGGCGGGCGGGGATCTTCGGCAGCCCTTCGGCGAGCTCCCTGTGGATCTCGATTCCGCGGCTCGTGCAGTCGTGCAAAGCCAGATCGAGTATCGAGCCGATGGCCCTGGAAAAATCGATGCGCGTCCTGGACAACTTGCCGCGCCTGGGCAGCATCGACAGGGAGAGCATGCGCTCCACTATGTTGTGCATGTTGTCCAGGGCGATGCGCACGTGCCTCAGCACCTCCCTGTGCTCGTCGTCGCTCTCCAGCAAGTCGATCAGACCGTCGACGAGCAAAACCGCCCCGCCGAGCGGGGAGTTGAGCTGGTGAGCGAGACCCGCGCCCATCCTGCCCATCGCCGAGAGCTTCGCCTGTGCGAACATCTCGGCCCTGGCGCTGTCGAGCTCGCGGGTGCGCTCCTCGACCATCTTCTCTAATTTCGCGGAATACTCCTTCACCTTCTCCTGTGCGAGCCTGCTCTCCGTTATATCCTCACAGATGGCCACCGTGCTCACGGGGCTGCCGGAATCGTCGCAGATGAAAGCCGCGTTCACGCGGACCCACACCGTGCTACCGTCCTTTCGCAGATACCTCTTCTCGTTCATGTACGGGACCTCTCCACGAACGGCCCGTGAAAAGAGCTCCCAGTCCCTCTCCCTGTCCTCGGGATGCGTGAGTTCGGTGAAGCGCATGCCTTTCAACTCGCCGCAGGGGCGTCCCAGGATCTGACAGAACCTGTCGTTGCAATCGAAGATACGGCCGTCACGAGCGTCCACCTGCCCGATCCCGACCGAAGATATCTCGAAAATACTGCTGAAACGCTGTTCGCTTTCGCTCAGGCTCTCCTCCGCCTGAATGCGATCGTCCATTTCGCGTTTCAGTTCCTTCGTCTTCACCTCGACCATCCGCTTGAGCGACCTGTTCCAGAGGATGCCGAGGAATCCAACCAGAAGCACGCCTCCGAGCGAGGCGGAGACCACGAGCCAGAAATGCCCGCTCTTGAACCACGGCTCGTAGATGCTTGTGATGTAGCGCGCGTTTATCGCGTCCCGCTCCGCCGCCGGTATCGCCTTGAGCGCCTTGTCGAGTATGCCGGCCAAAATCGGCCAGTCCTTGCGCACGCCGATTGCGAGTTCGACAGGCGGCTGATCGAGCCGCCCCTGCGGCTTCAAGTTCCCCAAGAGCTCCTTCTCCATGAGGTAGATCGCCACCGCCCGGTTTCCGGCATAGGCGTCCGCCTCACCCCTCGCCACCGCGTCGAGCGCATCGCTCGTAGAGGCGTATTCCCTTATCTTCACCTCCGGATAGCTTTCGCGGAAGATGACGATGTTGTAATAACCCCTTTCCAAAGCGACGGTCTTCCCCTTAAGGTCGTCTTCGGATGAAAAATAGACGCCGTCCTTCCGGCCCACTATCAGGTGCGGGATGGCGAGATAGGGCATGGTGAATTCGAAGAAGGGCTCCCGGTCCTTCGTACGCGTGATGTCCATCAGGGCGGCGAGCCGTCTCTCCCTCACCAGCTCGTAGTTTTCCGAAAACGGGGCGGGCCTCGCTACGAGGACATCCCCGAGCAAAGCGTTCAAGGCACGCAGATAACCGACGCCGATGCCGGCCGGCCTGCCACCTTGGTCGACGTAATCCAGCGGAGGCCAGTTGCTCATTATGCCGATCTCTATCGGGGCGCGCTCCTC
>DAONII010000292.1:0-2300 GCA_035405085.1 bacterium
CCCCTGGCTCCACGAAGAGGGCGCCGCGCGGCTCCAGGTGAAACAGCGCGTAAGGCACCGTCTTCCCAGCGCGGTCCGACACCAGCGCCCCTGCCACCCGTCCCACTATCTCGCCCCGGTGCGGCTCGTAGCCCTGCACGTAGGAATTCATCAGGCCGGTGCCGCGGGTGTCCGTCAGAAATTCGCTGCGATAGCCTATGAGCCCGCGCGACGGAATTGAAAATTCTAGCCGGACCCTGCCGGTGCCGTGGTTGACCATGTTTATCATGCGGGCCAGGCGGCTCGAAAGCTTTTCGGTCACGATGCCGGTGAACTCCTCCTGTATGTCGACGTAGAGATGCTCCACGGGTTCGCACATTACGCCTTCGATCTCCTTCATGATCACCTGGGGCCGGCCCACCGCCAGCTCGAAACCCTCGCGGCGCATCGTCTCCACGAGTATCGCCATCTGAAATTCGCCCCGCCCCTTGACGATGAATGTCTGCGAGTTTTCGCCCGGCTCGACCCGAAGCGCCACGTTGTGCTGCGACTCCTTCTCCAGGCGCTCCAGGATCCGGCGCGACTGAACGAACCTGCCTTCGCGGCCGGAAAGCGGCGACGTGTTGCACATGAAGCGCATGGACACAGTGGGCTCGTCGACCGTTATCCGCGACAGGGGTTTCGGGGAATCCGCCGTGCATATGGTGTCGCCGATATCGACCTCGTCTATGCCCGAGAGGATAACTATGTCGCCCGGAACCACCGCATCGACCTCCCGCACCTGTATGCCCGAATAGCACTGAAGGCCCGTAACCTTTAGGGGCCTTGGCACCCCGTCGGCCCCCACGCAGACCAGGGCGTCGTTTTTCAGCGCCGTGCCGTTGAAGATGCGCCCTATTGCAAGACGCCCCATGTAGTCCGAATAGGAAAGATTGGTTACCAGCATCTGGAAGGGCTCTGAGGGATCGTAGCGCGGCGGCGGAACTTCTTCCACGATGGCGTCGAACAGAGTTGCCAGATCGACGCCCTTCTCACCAAGGTTGGCGCTGCAGACGCCGTCGCGGCCGACGGCGTAGAGCACCGGGAATTCGATCTGCTCGTCGCTTGCGTCCAGATCTATGAAGAGGCTGTAGACCTCGTGCAGCACCTCTTCGGGGCGGGCATCCTTCCGGTCGATCTTGTTGATCACGACGATGATCTTGAGGCGCGCGTCGAGCGCCTTCTTGAGCACGAAGCGGGTCTGCGGGAGAGGCCCCTCCGAAGCATCCACGAGGAGTATCGCGCCGTCCACCATCTTGATGCCGCGCTCCACCTCGCCGCCGAAATCCGCGTGCCCCGGCGTGTCGATGATATTGATCTTTACGCCCCTCCAGGAGACGGAGCAGTTCTTGGACGCGATGGTGATCCCGCGCTCGCGCTCCAGGTCCATGCTGTCCATCACGCGCTCGTCCACCGACTGGTTGTCGCGAAACGTGCCGCTCTGCCGCAGCATGAAATCCACGAGGGTCGTCTTGCCGTGATCGACGTGCGCGATGATGGCGATGTTTCTGATGCCGTCCGTAGTCCTGGTCTTTGGCATATCCTGTCCTCTTCACAAAAAAACGCCCTGCTCGTCGTGGGCAGGGCGAATAAACCTAACCTGCGGAGGCAGCCGCTCTACAACGATCCGGCCGCTTCCGCAACGGGTAAATTCCCTTCACTCCGCGAGTTGGAGCACCGAACGGACACGGGTTAAAGAGATACTGCCATCCGGCGGCCCGCCTTGGCCGCGACGCACGGGCAAAGTGCGCCTGAGGCGGACGGTTCGCGCCTCCCCTTTAGGCGTGCAATCGTGCTCCGGAATGGTGTAGAGGCACCCACCATGGCGCTTCTGACCCTCCGCGACATCCGTGTCCTCTTCGACGAACCGCCGCTTCTCGACGGCGTGGGCTTGAGCATCGAGCGCGGCGAACGCATCTGCCTGCTCGGGCGCAACGGCGCCGGAAAGTCGACGCTCCTCAAGATCATCGCCGGCGAGGTAACTCCGGATTCGGGCGACGTAGCGCGCGAGCGCGGAATCACCGTATCGTACCTCCCGCAGGAGGTCCCGCAGGGGCTTTGCGGCGCGGTGTTCGACGTCGTGGCCGGCGGCCTGAAGGAGGCGGGCGATCTCATAGCCCTGCACCACGCCCTCAGCTCTAAAATCGCGGGGCAGGCGGAAAAGGCTACGCTCGAGCGCCTCTCCGAGATCCAGCACGAGCTCGAGGAGAGCGGCGGGTGGCTCATGGGCCGCGAGGTGGAGCGAGCGATCGCCGGGATGCGCCTGGATCCCGCGGCCCCCT
>DAONII010000293.1:0-2287 GCA_035405085.1 bacterium
AGCTAAAAATTGCCGTCGCCCATTAAACACCCAATTATTTGAGCAACTTTTTTTCAGGAGGGCCGATACACCCGGTTGGAGGGCGCTTTCCGGACAAATGCGGCCGGGGCCCCCTATTTGCTTAAGATTCGCCCAGGGAGGGAATATGAGCGGGGAATTCACGGTAAAAAGAAATTGTGCGCAGAGCGGCATACCCTATCTCACGTTCGACGGGCTGACGGACGATTCCATGTGTTTCGAATACCTGGTCTCGTCGGCGTTGCTCTCTCCGAAGCAGGTCTACTCCACCGCGTGCAAGGACTACTACGTGCAGGGAGGAAACGGCGAAAAAACGGTCAGCTCGTACGACATATGCAACGTCGCCGACAGACCAAACGATCAGGGAAAGATCGTCGAACATCTCAAGGAGATAAAGACCCACACCTTCTCCTCGGAGATGCACAGGCTGAGCGAAGCACTTGCTCCGCTTGCGATAGCCGCGACTGAGATCAGAGAACAGGAAGGTTATAAGTGGAAGCGCTTCGAATACATCAACGGCGAAATATCGACTGCCAAAAAAACCCTGTGCATAAATGAGGGTTACAAAAAAAAGTTAGACGACGACAGCCATGTGGCAAACGCCTACAGGGAATGCCGGGAGGAGGACTCCGGATTCTGGAAGAACCTGTGGGGGGGTATAAAGAACCTGCACGGCAGCACCTTCAGAAGCCTCTTCATGAGCGTGGAGGATGCGGAGAAGACCATCTCCAAAGGCATGGAGGACCTTCAAATAAAGGAAGATGAACACGAAATTTTGCTGATGATGTATCTGCCCAACATCCTGAGGGAACTCATACAGCGCAAGGCGACCGAGGAAAACCTTTTCAAAAGAAGCAGGCTCGAGCCGTCGAGTCCGCTTCGAAATCTCCCGCCCTGTGATCTGCAGCTCATAGCCTACTTCAAGAGCGTGGTGCCGACGCTGTCCTTCGGGATGGTCTTCGGCCAGGCGCAGGTCCGCCAATACACCGGGGGCAGGGACTTCATGGATCAGGCCTTCAAAGTGCTGGGCAACTACGAGATCAACCTCGGAGTCGCCGCCCAGAACATCGAAGAGGCACTGAAAACGGACGAGCCAAACGATGCTATGATCCTGGCGCGGGAGACGAGGGCCATGCTCGACGAAATACCGAGGCTGGGCGACCCCAAAAAGCTGAACGAAGCAACGGCGCTTCTCGATCCGGCGGGCTGGAAGAACGTAGACTCGATGAAAACAGCTCTTTCGCGCGCCCTGAAAAACATAAGGCAATACGAAAAGAACATAGCGGCCGAGAACGCAAACGACATGAGCTCAGCAATAAACGCTATGATCTTTATGATCGACGCCTTCGCGAAGCGCACAGAACGACGCGAGTTCGGCAAGGTCCTCCTCGCCACGCTATGGATGAACGCGGCCGTGGATGCCACCGACAGCGTGCGCCGCTCCAACGCGATCGCCCGGGCGAAGAGCCTGCTTAAGGAGGTAAGCCTCTGCAAAAACGGCGATCCCTGCAATTTGAACGAAGCGGAACGCCGCTGGTTCAAACACATAAACAGGCTCCTCGTGCTCCTCTCCGCATTCAAGGGAAGCAACCTCGGGTGTCTTGAAGGCCAGGTTCAGGAAGACAACCAGTGCTGGGACACCGCACAGAGCTGCATTGACAGGGTGCCGTCCGAGGCCTTCGATGCGAGTTCAAGGATGTGCATGCCTTGTGAGGACGGCGAGCACGTTAAGGTCACGGCCAGGAACGAGAAGGGCGAAGCCGCCGCGAGCCGCTGCGCGAGGAACATCAGGATAGTTTCGATCAAAAAAGATTCGCAAAAAGACGCGGTGGCCCCGAAGCCCAAAAAGGAGAAGGTCAAGGTTCAGGACGAACCCGAATGGGGAGGGTCGAATCCGTACAACTAGGTTTTGCTCTCTCCGCACATGACCTTTTTATGAAACACGATTGAGAGAAGCTTATAAAGGGAGGAAAGATGTCGGATCCGTGCTATGCGCTGAACGACTCAAAGACGAACTGGAACGTGACATCCCGCGTGAACTTTTCCGGACGAAAGGAGCCTGGGTGCAAGGATGCCCACGAAGATTTTCGGGCCTCGGCACAGTCCTCCCTGACATCGCTCTCCCCATCCGGCTATGCGGCCTTCTCGAGCATGTGGTTGGAGGACGCCTTCGAGAGGTGCGACGCGGAGGGCTGCAACGGCCCGCTCTACCCCGATTACAAGCGCTTTGATGCGAGGAACTGGCGCTTCGACCCGCCGCAGATCGGCC
>DAONII010000294.1:0-2279 GCA_035405085.1 bacterium
GCGAAGCGTGCCGTCCGGGCGCTTCATCAGGCGGTGTTCGGCGCGGTAGCCGGCGGGGAGCTCCCTCTCCTGTTCGGGGTATTCGATAGTGATCCTGCTTTTCATCCTGAAGAGGTTTCGCAGGAAATGGGCGGCGGTGACCGCCATCGCCCGGAAGATCTCCGGGAGATAGGTTTTCTCCCAAAGGGTCATCTTCGATTTGCGGTCGATCGGATATGACATGGATAAATGGGTCAGGGCGCAGGGCGCCAAACGCCAGTGAATGTTTTTCCTTTCACCTTTGAGCTTTCATCACCTCAGTGCAAACTCACCTCGGCCGGCCGATGGGACTTGAACAGATGCCTGATGGAGCGCCTCGCGGCTGAATCCTCGGTCACCGCGTGCCAGTGAGCGATCTCCGGCTCGCCGGTCTGCCAGGAGAGGAAGACCTCGCGCCCGTCCATCCACGAAAAGAAGTTCACCGTTCCGGCGTCAAGGTCCTCAATGACGACCCCCATCGATTCGATCTCGGACAGAAGGTCGTCGTAGTCGCGCGTGAATTCAATCAGGCGGTCCTCTATCTGGCGCCTCACCGGGCTTCGGGCAGGCCTCGTAGCTATCGAATCCGGATCCATCTCCACGCCCTGCCGTTTCGCGTGACGGACGAGGGAATTCACCGCCTGCTGAATGCGCCCGAGCTCCGAGAAGAGGAACTCAAGGCGGGGCAGCAGCGCGTTCGCCTCCGCAAGATTGTAGTAAACTCTGCTCTCGTGAACGCTGTCTCTCATCATCCCTTCCCCTTCGAAACCGTTATCTCCTTCTGTGCCTGGTATTTGCCCTTCTTATCGGCGTACGAGACCGCGCATACATCGTCCGCGCCCAGGAATATGATCTGCCCGATCCCCTCGTTCGCGTAGACCCTCGCCGGCAGGGGCGTCGCGTTCGATATCGCTATAGTGGCGAACCCCTCCCACTCCGGCTCGAACGGGGTCACATGGATGTGTATTCCGCAGCGGGCGTAAGTGGACTTGCCGGTGCAGACCGTTATCACGTCGCGGGGGATCCTGAAATACTCCACCGTCTGCGCGAGCGCGTAGCTGTTCGGCGGGATCTCGCAAAAGTCTCCCTCGAAGTCCCTGAAGTTCAGGTGAGCGAAATCCTTCGGGTCCATCACGCCGGTTCCCGAGGGTTCGTGGATCTTGAACTTTCGGCCTATGCGGAAGTCGTAGCCGTAGGAGGAGAGGCCGTAGGATATTCCGGAACGAACCTGTTTCTCCTCGAAGGGCTCGATCATTCCCCTCTCGAGCGCCATGTTCCTTATCCACCTGTCGGACTTAACAGACATTCCGCCCTCCGCGATCATTATATCAAATGCCTTGTTTGCCAAAGCCGGCTTGAGCGGCCTGCCCTAGCAGATACCCGGATACAGTTCAAGCCGCTTGAACATTTATCGGCGGCGTGTTTTAAGCCCCCCGTGAGCACCAAACACGCCATAATAACAGCGGCAGCCACGATCGTGTGGCTTGGGTGGTTTTATCTTCTCACCTCAAACATCGCCACGCCCCCCGTGACCCAGCTTCGCTGGTTTCCGCCGGGCGAGACGGCATTCATGGCGAGATTCTCTTCGGGGGACGCCGATCGTACGTGGGTTTCTCTCGAAGAGATCTCAAACAACCTGAAGCGGGCGGTGGTCATAGCGGAGGACGACGAATTCTTTGAGCATCCCGGCGTTAACATAGAGGCCGCAAGAAAGGCGGCCAGATACAACTGGAGAAAGAGGAGGCTTCTGCGGGGCGCCTCCACTATAACGATGCAGCTCGCGAAGAACCTCTATCTCACGCCGCGCAAGTCCTCCTGGCGAAAATTTCGCGAGGTCCTCATCGCGCTCAAGCTTGAGAGGGAGCTCTCCAAGGAGAGGATCCTGGAGATCTACTTGAACGTCGTAGAGTGGGGAAACGGCGTCTTCGGCGCCGAGGCGGCCTCCCGCCATTACTTCAACAAAAACGCCTCCACCCTTACGAAGAGGGAGGCGGCCTTTCTGGCGGCCATACTGCCAAAACCCAGGTTCTACGACAAAAACCGGAGCGGGCCCTACCTGAACAGGCGAATATCTTCCATATCCTCACGGATCTAGGGAAGAAAAAGGCCCGGCCTTTTCTTCGCGGGCCGGGCCTTCCCCCATAGCGACTGGAGTTTTCTAAATATCTCGATCCTTCACCGTCTGCCGACCGTTGTCCTTCGCGCGGGCGACGGCCTTGTCAAGCAGCTCACGAACCGAGTCGGACAACGCGTCGACCGCG
>DAONII010000295.1:0-2253 GCA_035405085.1 bacterium
CGAGCGTCGGTGTGCTGGTTATGGCGCCGGCGAAGATCCCGATGAAGGTCCCCTCCGGCAGACGGAACAAAAGCGACCCGGCCGCGGCCACTATGACGCCGACGGCGATCGTCGCGAACGAGAGCAGGATCATCTTGAGGCCAGTCCTGCCCCGAAAGAGGTGGAAGAAGCGCGGCCCTGCGGAGAGGCCTATCGAGTACACGAAGAAGAGTATACCTATCTGCTCAATTATGTGCGAGACCGACGCGCCGAGGGCCCCGGCCACGAGCCCGGTGAAGAGGCACCCGGTGCTGCCGAGGCTTATTCCGCGAAAACGGATGAGACCCAGCCCGCAACCGCTGACAATTATGCCCAGGAGGACAAGTATCTCGTTTTTGAGAAAGGCTTCCATCTGTCGAACCCGCCCTGAAAAAGCCGCCCGCGCGGCAGCAACGAGAGTAATATCCGCCAAAGGGTGGAAGGGCAAGGCTAAACGGGCAGCGCGCCACGGGGGGCGGAAAAACCTTCGGGCAGGCTCAGTTTGTGGTTTCGCGGCACTCCACTTTCATCTCTCTACAGACGCGGAGGACGCCATCGACCACCGGCGACGCGTCCCCTTGCCTGCGCACGGTCCCGGGCGACGTTATGGTGAGAATGCTGACGTTGTCGCCCAGACTGCCGACCTTCATCTTGGCGACCATCCTCTTCCTCGAAAAGTCTATGGTAAGCGCCCCGTCGTCTTTCCCCTTTATCTTCACGCCCTCCTTCGAGGAGAGCGCGCGGAGCGCCGCCGCGTAGACTTTCGCCGCCGGCGCCTCCAAAACGACGGTCGCGACGTCGGAGTGCTCGCTCCTGATGTTCTGTATGGCGCCCATCGACTTGCGGCCGATCATCACCCACTGCGCCTCGGCACCGGCCGGCGCCAGGATAGCAAGGAAGGAAGCCGCTGCTGCGGCGGCGATCACCGCCGCCCTCATCGATACAATCATGCCCGCCCCCTTCAGTGCCCACGAACGACCCTTTCATAAACAGGGCTCATTTTTCCGTGGGATCAGTCTCGTGCTCGTCGCTGCTCTTGACCGGCTCCTTCACCTTTATGCCCGCCCCCTTCGCCAGCAGACGGTAGAGCGCCTCCGCCCGGCCGTGCGAGGAAAGGAGGACGAGCGAGGTGAGCTTTCCGTCGCGCTTGAAGAAGACGACGACCGGAGAGCGGTTCCTCTGCTTCATGAACTCGTGCAGCGGGGCGTAGATGGAGCCTCCCACGAAGTAGCTCGCACCCCTGTTGTATATCTTCGCAAGAGCCGTGGGCAGCGAATCGTTCGCCGCCCGGTATATCGCGTCGTAGCCGAACGCGAGGTCGGTCACGCTCGAATAGGGAAAGCGGACTATGTCGACCTCCTCGAGCCCTCTCTTCCCGCCCTGCGCGAGGCGCTTGCGCTTGAACGCCGCCTCCTTTTCGCCGAGTTCGAACCAGCCTGTCCACTGTTCCTGCTTGCTGTACTTTCGCACGTCTATCTCGGGCAGCCCGGTGACGTAGGATACGTTGTCGATCTTCGCCGGAAGGGAATCGGGGGCCTCGTAGGACCTGCTCTTCCGAGGCCTCCTCGCGTCCGCCGTCGAAAGAAAAGCAGCAGCGACAAGAGCCAGCACCGCAAAAGTCAAAAGCCTCCTCATCCCTCCCTCCTTCCTTTGATTCAGAACCTGCCGGCCACACGGCAAGGCTACGGGTATTTCTGCTTCTTCGGTATCACGCCGCGGACGCCGCCGCGCGGGTTCTCCATGTCTCCGTCGTAACGCGGGATCAGATGCACGTGCACGTGATCGATCGTCTGCCCGGCCGCCCGCCCTACGTTTACCCCGACGTTGTAGCCCTGCGGCTTAAACCTCTCGTCAAGAAACGCCTTCGCCTTCTTTATCATCCCCGCCAAAGCGAGCCCCTCCTGTGCGGTCAAATCGAAAAAATTCGCGACGTGACGCCTCGGCATCACCAGCGCATGACCCTCGGTCACCGGATATCTGTCGAGGATGCAAAAAACGAGCTCGTCGGACGCGACGATTCGCTCGGGCTGAATGTTGCAGAAGGGACACGGCATGGGATTTTCACAATTCATGGACGGGCGGAAAAAAAACGCACGGCGGTCGTAAAAAGAGCTGCAAAAGCTTTTATCCGGCCTTCGCGACGCGCTGCCCGTTCGGCATCATGTCATCGTCGGGCGCCTTGCCGTGCGCCTCGCGATAGGCCTTTCGGGCGCACTCGCTCATCTTCGGACCGCG
>DAONII010000296.1:0-2252 GCA_035405085.1 bacterium
CGTGGAACATCCGCAGAAAACCCTTCAGGGCAACAACTCCGGTTCCGACCTCCTGCACACGGGCCCGGCCACGGCCGGGGGATGGCGCGACTCGGCGAGGCTGAAGGGTTTTCTGCGGATGTTCCACGAATACGCGCGGAAGAACTCCGACGGCTTCGAGACCCCGTGGTCCGTGTGGACGGGGATGAAGGCCTCCGGCCGCGGCAGGAGATGATGCGCGGCGAATGAGTTTTCGATGAGGCCCTCCGGCGGGAAACCTTTTCCGGCGGACGAGAGTTGATCCGCGTCGGATCAGGAGATGCCGCCGACCCGGTTCTTCATATGCGGGCTGGCAGGCCTGACCCGCGTGCTGATGGATGCCGGCTTGATCCTCCATATCTCTTCGGCGTATTCCCTTATCGCCCGATCGGAGGAGAACAGCCCGGAGCGCGCGGTGTTCATTATCGATATGCGCGTCCAGCGCCCCTCGTCGCCGGCCGCGGCGTCGACCCTCTCCTGACAGTCGCAGTAGGCGGCGAAGTCGGCGAGCACGAGGAAGGGATCCTCGTATCTCAGGTTTTCCACCACGGGTTTGAATATCTCCTCGTCGCCTTTCGAGAAGTAACCCGAGGCCAAAAGCGAGAGCGCCTCCGATATCCTAGGGTCGCCGTCAATGAGTCTGTCGGGTCGGTAGTTTTCCCTCCGCTTCTTCTCCACCTCCTCGGCGGTGAGGCCGAAGAGGAAGAAGTTCTCGGGCCCCACCTGCTCGAGTATCTCGATGTTCGCGCCGTCGAGGGTTCCTATCGTTGCGGCGCCGTTCATCATGAACTTCATGTTGCCGGTCCCGGACGCCTCCTTGCCGGCCAGCGATATCTGCTCCGAGAGATCTCCGGCGGGGTAGATCAGCTGGGCGTTCTGGACGTTGAAGTCGGGCACGAAAGCCACGCGCATGAGGCCGTTGACATCCGGATCGGAGTTCACCACTTCGCCCACCGAGTTGATGAGCTTTATTATGCGCTTCGCCATGAAATAGCCGGGCGCCGCCTTCCCTCCGAATATGAATGCGCGGGGCGGCGGACGGAAGGAGCTGTCGCTCTTCATCTTCAGGTAGCGCGAGATGATGAAGAGGACGTTGAGGTGCTGGCGCTTGTACTCGTGTATCCTCTTGACCTGGACGTCGAAGAGCCAGGAGGGATCGAGATCGACTCCGCCGCTCCTCGCTATGCGTGATGCGAGCAGCTCCTTGTTTTTGCGCTTTACCTCGCGCCATCTCCTGCAGAACTCAGGATCATTCGCCAGCGGCTCGAGCTTCTTAAGCTCTGAGAGATCGGTCACCCACGACCTGCCGATAGTCCGGGATATGAGGCCGGCGAGGTTCGGGTTGGAGAGCTTCAAAAACCTGCGCGGGGTAACGCCGTTCGTCTTGTTCGAGAAGCGCTCGGGCCACATCTCGTAGAAGTCGTGCAAAACGCTTTTCTTCAGGAGCTCGGTGTGCAGCGCGGCCACCCCGTTGATCGCATGGGAGCCGACGCAGGCCAGATGCGCCATCCTCACGTACCTCTCGCCGGTTTCGTCTATGAGCGACATCCTCCTGACCTTCTCCTCGTCGCCGGGGAAGCGCCTTCGGACCTCGTCCAGAAAGCGGCGGTTGATCTCGAATATTATCTCGAGGTGCCTGGGCAGCATGTCGGCGAAGAGGGGCAGCGACCACTTCTCCAGCGCCTCGGGCAGTAGGGTGTGGTTCGTGTAGCCGAATGTCCTGACCGTTATTTTCCAGGCGTCTTCCCAGCCCGCCCCGCGCTCGTCGACGAGCAGGCGCATGAGTTCCGCCACCGCGATGGACGGATGCGTGTCGTTGAGCTGCGCGGCGAACCCCTGGGGAAACGACGAGATCGGTTCTCCCACGAGGTCGAGCAGCTTGAGCATGTCCTGCAGCGAGCAGGATACGAAGAAGTACTGCTGGGCGAGCCTGAGCCTCTTGCCCGAATCAGAACCGTCGTTCGGGTAGAGGACCTTCGTTATCGTCTCCGAGAACATCTTCTCGTGGACCGCCTCGTAGTAGTCGCCCGCGTTGAACGCCTGAAAGTCGAAGGATTCGCAGGCCTCGGCGCTCCACAGGCGAAGAGTGTTGCAGGTGTTCACCCGGTAGCCAAGAACCGGCGTGTCGTAGGCGGTTCCCTTTATGAGCCGGTACGGGACCCACTTCACCGAGTACCGCCCGTTCGCGTCCTCGGAGGCCTCGGTATGGCCGCCGAGCCCCACGTAGTAGGAGA
>DAONII010000297.1:0-2251 GCA_035405085.1 bacterium
CGCAATACGATTTCCACGACCTCGTTTTCCCCGACCGAGATGTTTACCCACTGCTTGAGCATGACAGACTGCTCCTCGTCGTTGTATCCGGCCTCGAGGTAGTATTTGCCGGGCTGGATCTCGAAGACCTCCCAGTCCTGTCCCGTCGTCCCGTTTATGAGCTCGCGGTCCTTGCCGTACTGGAAGACCTTGAAGGAGCACTTGATGACCTGGTTGTTCGGGCCCCTGCCTATGATCTTGAGCTTGCCGGCGGTGAAGATCGCCTCGTGGCTCACGGTCTGGCCGTCGGCGACCTTCATGTCGCGCAGCCATATCATCGGCTGCGGCTTGTCGCTCGAGCTCGTGTTCACTCCGAGCGCGTCGTAGGTGCCGGGCGCCAGATCGAAGATTATCCAGTCGCCCGAGGCGGGGGCGGTGGTGACGATCTCGTCGGAGGCGGCCTTGTAGATGGTGAACTGCGTCTGCATCGGCTGCTCTTTCGCGTTGCGCCCGCGAAGTTTGAGGGTGCCGAGCACGAACCTTATCACCTGTTCAACCGGCTTGTCGGCGGTCACCACGACGCCGCTGACCGGAACCGAGGGCTTGGGCTCCAGGTTCGACTTGAGGCTCGACGCAACGATGTCGTATGTCCCGGGCGGGATGGATATCTGCACCGGGTCGCCGCTGCTCGATGTGGCCCTGCCCATTTCGGCCTGAGTCTCCTTGTCGCGCAGGATGAAGAGCGCGGGGAGCTTCCCGCCCTTTCCGTCGACGGCCGAGAGCTTTATGGTGCCCATCTCCAGTATCGCGGTGATGTCGGTCGTGCCGGCGGCCTGAACGTCCACGCCCGAGATCTTCGTGCGCGGTGAGACCGGCATCCTGGAGTCGGCGCCCATCACTATGATGTCGTAGAGGCCGGGGGCGAAGAAGAACTGCCCTCCCTCTATCGGGGCCGCGCCGGATGCTATGAGCTGGTCGGGGCGGTCGGCCCTGTAGATGTGAAAGACGAACGGCGACGGTTCCCTCTGCGTTGTCACCGCGCGCAGCGTTATGGCTCCCTTCTGGAAGAGGAAGGTCTTATCCGTGGCCTGGCCTGAGGCGACCTCGATCCCCTTTTCAGAGAGCGAAAATCCCTCGATCTGACCCTCGAGCAGTTCGGCGGTTATGTCGTAGGTGCCCGGGGTCAAAAAGAACGTCGCCGGTCCGGCAAGGCTCTCAATCTCCGCCGCTACGCCGGCCGCGCCGTCCTTGAATATCTGGAAGCGAGCGGGCGCGGGGGTTCCGTCGCCGCCCACGGCCAGAAGCGTAACCTGGCCTAGATCGAAGGCGATCGTCTGCTCGACCTTCGTCGTGGCTAGTATCTGGACTCCCTTTATCACCTTGGAGGGTTTCTTCACCTCGGGCGAGTCCGAGTATTCTATGAGCAGATCGTAAGAGCCCGGGTCGAGCCTCAGAAGCTTCGTGCCGAAGCTCTTCTCGCGCCTTATCACCTGTTCGGATCCGGCCCTGAGTACCGAGAGGGTGAACGGGATGGGCGTGGCGCCCGCCTGGGCGGTGAGCTTCAAGCTGTAAGGGATGGTGGAGTTTATCGCCTGGTCGAGCGCGGCTCGAAGCTCGCCCTCGTTTCTCGCGAGGAAGAACTGCCCGTCCCCGCGCCTAGCTATGCACTCCAGCTGCTCCATGTCGGCGGGGGCGACGTCGTACGCCACTACGTGTATCGTCGTCTTCACCGGCCCCGCGTTTATCACCTGCGAGACCGTCTCGCACGGATCGCCGTTCGTGTTGTCCGCGCCGTCCGCGACGAGGACGATCACGCGGTCTGCGGTTGATCCCGCCGGGAAGTCGGTCATCGCCTGGGCGAGCGCGTAAGCGACAGGCGAAAGGCCTTGCGCGGTGAGCGGGTCGAGAAGGCTGCGTATGCCGGCGAGGTCTGGCGCCCCCATCGGAACTATCTGCCTCGAGTCCTGCGAGTTCGCATCGGAGGCCGGCGAATCCGAACCGAACGCCCGGACCCCCAGGTTTACCGGATAATCCGTCTGCTGCTGACCCATCCCGAATATTATGTCGTAGAGCGCCTCCCTCACTAGATCGAGCTTCCTTTTGTTCGTCGTGGAGTAGATCGCGGCCATGCTACCGGAGGCGTCGATGATAATGTCGATATCAGTTCGCGCCCGCACGAGTTGAGGCGAATAGGGAACCTGCTGGGCCTGCTCGAGGTCGGGCGCCTCGGGCATCGTCATGCCGGGCGCCGGAAGGGCGGCCACGCCCTGGG
>DAONII010000298.1:0-2246 GCA_035405085.1 bacterium
ATGTTGCCTCCTTTCGGGCGGATTCTCCCCGCCCTCGCCTTCATGATAGGCGGGGATCGTGTCATCGGAGGTCGCGTTATGTAAAAATTAGGTCAGGCGGAGCAGAGTTAAATATTTATAGAGGTTAGCCTCCGGTGTGGGTGGCAGTGCGGGAGGAACGAGTCGGGGTCAGCGGGTGAGCGGAGTAAGGCAACACTTCCCGGGTTATTCCATCTGACGGGTTATTCAGGCACGCTTGACGGGGCGCCTCTTCGATGCATCCAGCGATCGCACGTATCTGCGCCAGCCTAAGCCCCGTTTTCCGACCCTCCCAGACGCTCCCGACCATTTTTTAGCAACTTTTTGGGCCTTTGGCCGACAACCACAACCTAATCGAGGTCTATAGGCGGCAGCCCTGAAGCCGGCATGCGAGGGCAAGGCCCCGCGCTCGACCGGAAGGAAAGGAGAGGTGCCATGGCGGAAAAGTGTACGCCCATCATGAAAACGAGCACCTGGCCTCCCTATTTTCTTGCCGGGGAAAGATGCACCGATCCTGACAAAAAAAAGGAAGGCGACCGTATCATCGGCATCAGCATCGGCCAACCACCTGACCCCAGAAGTATTATTTTCAGAAATCACGATTTTTACGGCCTCAGCATTGAGTTTTTAAGCGGCTGGAAAAATGTGCACGGCATCAAGGTCGGTTTGATCACAAATGCGAGCAACAAAATGACGGGCCTCTCCTTTTCAAACGCAAATATTGCACATGAAATGACCGGATTTCAGCCGGCGCTCGGACTAAACTCGACGATCGACGGCGACATGTGGGGGATACAAATCGCCGGGTGGTCGAATCTCGCTGCAAAAAACATGTACGGCATCCAATTTGCTTTTGGAAACAATACGGCCTTTGAAAAGATGTCGGGGTTTCAGATAGCCGGGGGCTGGAACACAACTCCACTTCAGGATATGGTCGGAGTGCAGTTGGCCGGCGCATGGAATTGGTCGTCGCAGAACATGGTCGGAATTCAGGCCACGGCAGGATTCAATTACTCGAAGAAGGATATGAAGGGCATCCAGTTGGCCCCTTTTGTCAACCGGTCGAAAGGGAATATATATGCCGCTCAGATTGCCGGCTTGAATCTATCAGGGCACGATATGCGCGGTGCGCAATTGGGTCTTGCAAATATTTCAAACTCAGAAATGGCCGGCCTCCAAATAGGCATTTTCTTAAACCAAAGCAGAAAAGGAATTACCGGCATCCAGGTGGGGGGAATAGCCAATCTGAGCGACGACGAGATGAAGGGTATTCAGGGCAGCTTTTTGTTTAACTGCGCAAGAAGGATTTTGGGCGTTCAGATCGCCGGCCTGATAAACTATGCCACGCAAGGCATGAAAGGGCTGCAAGCCGCTCTGGTCAATTACGTTGAACGGGGAGATATGACCGGGCTGCAGGTCGGAGCTCTCAACTATGCGCGCGGGGGAGGCATGAATGGAGTGCAGGTGGGCGTCGTAAACATGGCACGGGGAGATATGGATTGGGCGTTCGGTCTCGTCAACATCTCCGGGCGCTGTAAAAGCAACCTCGCAACGCCTATCTGGGGCGGCATGTGTGTATTCGGGGAAAAGGAAGGCGAATAGCACGCCCCGCCCTACCCCCTGCCCCGAATCCGTATTTAATTTTACCTGAGCGCATGAATTGGCTCAGGGAATTCTCACGAGGGTTCGGCGCTCTCTTTCGCGGGTTCGGCTTTCTCGCGGCGCACCCACGGCTTGGCACTGGCACGCAGCCGACGCCTTTCACTGGGTCGCAAATTTGATTTTGTAAAAACATCATACGAAGCAAACATATCCCCATTTGACTAAAGTCTTTTATCGTTTAAAATTAAAAGAACTCACGGACCATCGACAGGGGGTGACATATGAAAAATGCCCTCATCTTCCCCGCAGCGCTGCTCCTGATGCTCCTCGCGGCCGGGGCCCTTTACGGCGACAAAAAGAATGAGGCCCCGAAAAAGGCTGCGGCGCCCTTCGTTCTGCCCGAGCTCCCCTACGCATACGACGCGCTCGAGCCGTACATAGACGCGAAGACCATGGAGATACACCACGCGAAACACCACGCCGGATACACCGCGAACCTGAACAGGGCGGTCGCCGGGACGGAGCTCTCAAAGAGGACGATAGAGGAGATACTCGAGAAACTCGACATGGGCAACGCCGCCTTGAGAAACAACGGCGGCGGATACTACAACCACAACCTCTTCTGG
>DAONII010000299.1:0-2244 GCA_035405085.1 bacterium
CGGCTCGAGCCCGCGGTCGAACACGATAAGCGGCAGGTTGAACGACACCGGCAGCAGGATCTGCCGCCCCTCGTAGTTGCCGAGCTCGAGCAGCCCCGCGTAGAAGGAGCTGGGGTTGACGATGAGGTCGGAGAAGAGGTGGTCGAGCGCCTGGAAGCTCGACCGGGAGCGGGAGCTCTTCAGGTAACGGCCTATCACGAGCGACGGCTTGTCGGCGCGCCGCTCGAGGGTCTCGGCGACCTTTTCGTCGTAGGACACGTTGACGCGGAAGCGATCCTGCTGCGTATTGAAGGCCGCCGCGTAGAGGGCCATCTGCGGGACGTCGGTGAGCAGCTCCGCGACGGGAGTCTCCACGAGGCCGCAGGATGACAGGGCGATGCAGCACGCGGCCAGCAGGGCTCGCCGGGCCGGCTTGTCGATGGTCGCTTTCGTCATGCGTCGAGAGTATCCTGGACCGCGGGCCTTGCTCAAGCGGACTATCCGGACTGAATCGATAGAATCCATATAGCGCCTCCAGGCATTAACCGGTATACTAGGGCTATGCAGATCAAGACGCCCGAGGTCTACTCGATGATCGAGGCGATAGGGCATCACTACAAGAACAATATCTCGAACCGCTTCACCAGGGGAGCGCTATCGTTGCTGGTGCTCGATAACGCGACGTGGAACCAGATCGAGGAGCTGACCGAGAAGTCGGATAACTACCGCTACCAGGGCTATCACCTGGACGAGCTGTACGGCCTTATACTCGCCATGGCCCGGTTCATCGCCGCCGCGAGGAAGCAGGGGGCCCAGACGCTCAGGTACGGCAGCGTCGACAAGCTGAACGCCCAGGATAGGGTGCTGCGCGACATGGTCGTCAACAACTTCGCGTCGAACCTGAACATACTGGCCGACTCGGTCAACAGGCTGTACGTCAAGGTCGTCGAGATCGACAAGGAGGCCGCCGCCGGCCGGCAGCCCGTCTATACCCGTTTCCCGGACCTCGGGGAGCTCGGCCGGTACCTCGTCGGGTGATAGTCGAGGGCTTAACGGCCGGCCGCGTATCTTGACATTATCGCGCCGTTTATTTACTATTCGGTGCCTTGAGTTGGAGCGGTGTCCGAGCGGTTTAAGGAGGCGGTCTTGAAAACCGTTGTGCCGTAAGGCACCGGGGGTTCGAATCCCCCCTGCTCCGTCGGACGCTTTCGGGCGCTAACTGGAGAGGTGCGAGAGTGGCCGAATCGGGCTCCCTGCTAAGGAGTTGTGCCTCTCAAGGGCACCGGGGGTTCGAATCCCCCCCTCTCCGTAGTATTGAATGTGACTTTGAACGGGATTAGGCTACTGTGATGAGTTTTGTTTGGGAGGGCGGGATTCGAATCGAAGCCCCGCCGACCAACGGGAGGAAAAGGCGCCAGGATGGCGCCGCAAGGGGCTGAGGCGGGTCGACGAAGCGCGTAGGACGCGCGCGAGGAGACCGAATCCCCCCCTCTCCGTAGTATTTAATTAATGGGCCTTTATAAGGCCATAGGTCTTTAACATGAGGTTATAGCTCAGCTGGATAGAGCGTCAGATTGCGGATCTGAAGGTCGGAGGTTCGAATCCTCTTAGCCTCACTAGTTTTTTGGAGAGATGCGAGAGTGGTTGAATCGGGCGGTCTCGAAAACCGTTAAACCCGCGAGGGTTTCGGGGGTTCGAATCCCCCTCTCTCCGTAGAGTATAATGCGGAGACCGTCTGGTACGAGGTCGTTTCGATGATCGAAGGGGATTCGAACCGAGTCCCCGCCGACCAGCGGGAGGAAAAGGCGCCACGATGGCGCCGCGAGGGGACGAGGCGGGTCGACGAAGCGCGTAGGACGCGCGCGAGTAGACCGAATCCCCCTCTCTCCGGTAAGCCGCCCTCGCAGGCGGTTTTTTTTGGGCTTCGTAGGTAAGAATGGCTTCATGGTTTCTTTGGAGAGATGTCCGAGTGGTTTAAGGTCCACGCTTGGAAAGCGTGCGTGCTCACAAGGCACCGGGGGTTCGAATCCCCCTCTCTCCGTCGTTGATATCGGCCGCAGCGAACGATTTACTGCGACTGTTTTCCTTTCCGTTGAGAGAGGGGGATTCGAACCGAGTCCCCGCCGACCAACGGGAGGAAAAGCCGGCAGGATGCCGGCGGAAGGGGATGAGGCGGGTCGACGAAGCGCGTAGGACGCGCGCGAGGAGACCGAATCCCCCTCTCTCCGTCGTTGATATCGGCCGCAGCGAACGATTTACTGCGAC
>DAONII010000300.1:0-2234 GCA_035405085.1 bacterium
CGCACATCCGATCCTTGCATTTATGCGGCTGGGGATTGCGTCGAGATCGAAAACCTCATAACCGGCAAGCCGGTTCATGCGCCTTACGGGGATCTCGCGAACCTTCAGGGCAGGGTAGCCGGCGAGAACGCCTTGTTCGGGGATGCAGCCGTATTCCCCGGTACGATTCAGACCGGAATATGCAAGATCTTCGACTATACAGCCGGAACCACGGGGCTCTCCGAAAAGGCCGCGCGCGCAAACGGGTTTGAAGATGTCGTAACAGTCGTAAACGCGAGCCCCGACAAACCGGGCTTCATGAAGGGAAAGCTCCTCGTCTCAAAGCTCGTCGCAGACGGAAATACCGGCAGGATTCTTGGGGCCCAGTGCGTAGGTCCCGGGGACGTCTCCAAGCAGATAGCGACCTGGGCGATGGCGATCAAGGGCCGCCTTTCGGTGGAGGATGTGGTCAACTCCGATCTGCCCTACGCGCCGCCATTTTCCCTGGCCGTGGATCACATGATATGCACCGCCCAGATCATGCAGAACAAGATGAAGGGTCGCCTTAAGGGGATATCCGCCGTTGAAGTGAAGAGGATGGTGGACGAGGGCAGCGCCCCCTTTCTCATCGACTGCAGGGATCCGGATGAGTACGAGGTTTTAAGGATTGGAATAGGCGAGATGCTGATACCGTCTTCCGTAATCAGGGAGCGTCTCTCCGAGCTGCCGCAGGACAGGTCGAGGGAGATAGTCTGCTTTTGCAAGATATCGCTGAGGGGCTACGAGGCTGCGCTGGTGCTCGAGGCGCATGGATGGAAGAACGTGCGCGTCATGGAGGGCGGGATTGCGGCATGGCCCTTCGCCCGTGAGAGATGAAGTGGCGGGCCTTTTGCCCCTTCGATTCGATTCACACCGAGAGGTTAGGGATGATCCTTGCTGTGGCTTCGGGAAAAGGCGGAACGGGCAAGACCACGATATCGGTAAACCTTGCCCTGTCGCTCAAGGGTAGGGTCGTGCTCCTCGACTGCGACGTGGAGGAGCCGAACTCCCACCTGTTTTTGAAGGGGACCCCCGTTCATTCCGGCGTGGTCGGCATCCCGGTTCCGAAGATCGACGAGGAGCTCTGCGACGGCTGCGGCGAATGCAGCGCTTTCTGCGCATACAACGCGATAGCCTCCCTCAAAACGAAGGCGATGGTTTTTCCGGACATGTGCCATGGCTGCGGCGGGTGCGGCATGGTTTGCCCGAGGGGGGCCATATCCTACGAGGACAGGCGCATAGGCGTAGTGGAGACGATGGAATGCGAAGGCGAAGTGACCCTCGTCCACGGCCGGCTAGACGTGGGGGCCCCGATGGCGCCCCCGCTAATACGGGCGGTTAAGAAACACATCGGGAGCGGGGCTGACGCGTTCATAGTGGATGCGCCCCCGGGGACCTCGTGCCCGGTAATAGCGGCCGTCAGGGGTTCCGATGCGATCGCCCTCGTTACCGAACCCACCCCGTTCGGTTTGCATGACTTGAAACTCGCGGTCGACATGGTGAGGGAACTCGCCATTCCGTTCGGAGTGGTAATAAATCGCGTGGGATTGGGAGACGACAGGGTGCACGCCTATTGCCGGGAGGAGGGGATACCGGTCCTCCTCGAGATCCCCGACGACCGGCGAGTCGCGGAGGCATATTCCCGAGGCGTGCCTATGGTTAAGGCCCTGCCCGAGTACAGGGCGTCATTCGAGTCGCTGATGTCGCGGGTCGAGGCCCTCGCGAGGGGGGGCGCATGAGTAGAGATGACGAGCTGTGCATGCTCGATCGCAAGGCAACATTCATGTCGAGGACCGAGCTCTATCGCAGCCTGGGTTTCGACAGGATAGCCGCGGCCGAATTCGTGACCGGCTCCGCAATGGGCCTTCGAGGCCCGGCCCTCGATATCGGCACGGGTAAGGGGACGACCGCCATTTCGCTGGCGAGGTGCGGGCTCGAAGTGATTTCGGTGGATACGGACAGAAACGCCCAGGAGTTCGCGGAGTTTCTTGCAGGGGACGCCGGCCTAGGCGATCGCGTCAGTTTTGTCTGCGGCGATGCGGCATCGCTTGCGTTCCCCGACGGGGCCTTCGGATGCGTCGCCTCGATGGATGCCCTTCACCATTTCGAAAAGCCGCGCGCAGTCCTCGGGGAGATGACCAGGGTTCTTAGGGCCTCCGGAACGCTGATCCTTTCCGATTTTACCCCCGAGGGTTTTGAAATAATATCCAGCGTCC